>NZ_JBFRTR010000049.1:0-96621 GCF_041474215.1 Vibrio sp. 10N.222.52.C12 | reverse complement strand
CTCGTGAGATGGCCGATGCCGGTCACTACCCAGCGATTGACGTTGAGAAATCCGTCAGTCGTGTTATGCCGCAAATCACCACTGAAGAACATGTCTTGATGTCGAAAGCGGTAAGGCAAGTGCTGTCTATCTGCCGTAAAAACCAAGATTTGGTGTCGATTGGTGCTTACAAGCCAGGAACGGATCCAGCAATCGATAGTGCCTTCACGTTGAAACCAAAACTGGATGAGTACTTGCAGCAGAAGATGAAAGAGACCGTCCCATACGACATGTGCGTCAACATGTTGAAACATGTATTGGGTGGCTAACGGGTGAATAAGGTTAGTCATGGATAACGCATTAGAATTTTTGCTCGATCAAGCCAAAGATCAAGAGAACCAAGCGGTACTTGCGCTCAACAAAGCGAACTCTGAGCTGCAAGGCTACTATGAGCAGGTTGCGCAGATTGAAAAGTATCGACTGGATTACTGTCAGCAGCTCGTTGACCGCGGCAAGGCAGGCTTAACGGCGAGCCAATATGGTCACTTGAACCGCTTCTTAACTCAGTTGGATGAAACATTATCCAAACAGAGAGAAGCCGAGCACCACTTTAAAAATCAAGTCGACAACTGCCAAAGCTACTGGATGGAGTTACGCAAAAAACGTAAATCCTACGAGTGGTTGATGGAGAAAAAGCAGAAAGAGAAAGCAAAGCTGCAAGATCGAAGAGAACAAAAGCAAATGGATGAGTTTTCGACTCTGTTATACAGCCGAAAGAAGATGTGATCCTAAGCCACGAATGACGTCAGTGCTGTTCTCTATATTGTGAAAACCGAACTTATAGGCATGTTTCTTGCTACGTTTTATATAAAATTGCGCGTTATGCCCACCAAAGGCATGAAAAGCATCCGACTTTCTTTTTGTTGCCTGATTCATGGCAGCAAAGCTAGTAGATAGAGCTTGTATATATGAATGTTAGTCTTTCCTCAAATTCAGCGACCAACAAAATGTCATCGTTGTTGGACACCGGTTCTGCCTCTTCCAAGGTAGAAGAAACCGGCGACTCTAAAGGTTTCTTTGAGTCCTTTAAAGAAGCGCTCGGCTTTGAAGAAAGTGACAGTAAAGTCGCAGCAAAAGACACAGAAAGCACTGCGAAACCTGATACTAAACAGACATCTACCGAAGGTGAAGCGTCAGCCGAAGAGAACAAAGGTGATTCCGCTGAATCAAAGGCTACTGACGAAGTGAGCGAAGCGCAAAGCAAGCAAGCAGCTTCAGAAGTAGAAGGCGAGAAAGCTGCTGATAAAACATCAGCAGAGGCTGCGTCTGGATCTGAGGCTCAGCTCAAAGCCAATTCGGGCACTGATAGCACTGTCGCTGATAAGACTGTTGCAGATAAGGCAGATGGTAAAGATGCGCAGGATACGACTAACGAATCTAAAGAACATATTGCTCAATCCCAAACTCAGGGTCCATCAGCGGTAGATGGTGCTACGCAGGCATCGCAAGCCAATGCAGCGATGAGCGAAGGCAATAAATTGCTTGGTCAATTGGATGAGGCAAACAAAACCCTAAATCAAGCGCCAAACGGCAAAGGCTTGCCTCAGCAAGGTCAGGTAGAACAAGCCCAAGGTAATATCACCGGTGCTTCTGTTGCAGGAGTTTCCGTTACGGATAAGGCGACACAACAAGCTAAGGCTGCAAATCAGGAGAAGAGCCTTGAAGTCGATTCTGAAATCGCTGTACTTACCGGAGGTAAGGGTGTTTCTCAGCTAACTGATACTGAAATTCGACAGTTGATGGATAAAGGCGTCACTCCAGAACAAATTGAAGCCAGTATGAGCCGAGAGCTGAGCCAAAAGAATGCAGCTAGTGCGGTTGCTGCCGAGCAGAGCCAAGCATTGTCAGCCGTGGATATTGAACTGGCAAAGCAAGTAGATACCCATACCAAAGCGCTAAACCAATTGAATGGACAAATCGAATCAGAGCAGTCTGTTGTCGATAGCTTGCTTGATAAGCAACAAAGTGGCGCTAAGTTGACGGTTGATGAGCAAGCCGCTTTGGCTAAAGCGACCTCTAACCTAGACCTGTTGAATCAACAGCTCGCTAACGTTCAACAACAAGTAACAGCTTTGCTAAGTCAAGCTCCGGCTGCGAACAGTGCGTCTGGTGAACCCACTGCTATCGATTGGGATAATACGGATTCAAGCGAAACTAAAGCCTTAGCTGCGGCAGCATCAACAGCAGCTGTAGCGACGGCTACACAACAAGTGTCAGCGCAGGCCGCTTCTCAATCAGCAAACAATGCTCTTACGGACAAGGCGGCAATGCTGCACGCCAATAATGCACATGCAGCCCAACAGGCCGCAGCTCAACAAGCTAATGTGGCTTCACCTCAGCAGCAAGCAACGTTGGATCCAGCTTTAACCGCGCAAGGAATGGCGATGAATGCAACGCCAGCTGCCACAAAAGCAGGCTCGACTGATACGCTTCTTAAAGCGGGCGCCGGTGCAGCAGCACTGTCTGGTTTGGGTAAAGCGGGTGCTAAAGAAGATTCTAAAGATTCGACCTTTGCTCAGCAGATCGCTTCTGCGGCTGGTGCACAAGGTACGGCAACGGTGGGTTCAGCACCTACGCGAGCTGAAATCCAAGCTGCTCAACAAGCGCCCTTACAGCTCACCAAAGAGCTAGCCAATGAGCAAGTGGCTGAAAAAGTACAAATGATGATGTCTAAGAACCTTAAGAACTTGGACATTCGTCTCGACCCACCAGAATTGGGCCAAATGAAAATCCGCATAACCATGAATAATGACGTGGCAAACGTGCACTTTACGGTGAGTAATCAGCAAGCGAGAGATGTGATTGAACAAACCTTACCTCGCTTGAGAGAGATGCTTGCTCAGCAAGGTCTGCAGCTTGCCGATTCGTCTGTTCAACAACAGAACTCCGGTCAGGGACAAGATAGATACAACAATGGTGAGCAACAATCCGGCGCTAACCGCACAAATGATACGCAAGGTGATGAAAACCTTGATAGTGGCAGCAATCTTGAATTGAATGTCGCATCAAAGCGTGATGGAATTAGTTATTATGCCTAATATCAGGCTAAGAACGCTTGGTTAATAGAAAAAAACAGTTAATAAAAAGAACCATCAGTTAATCGCAAGAACAGGAAGTTAGAGTAAGATATGGCCGAAGAACAAGATGCACCTAAAGGGAAGAGCAAGCTCCTTATAATTATTATTGCCGTAGTTGTGTTACTGCTTGGTATAGGTGGTGCGCTGTACTTTTTCTTAGGTTCTGACGATAGCGCCTCTGAATCTCAGTCTCAGCCAGCAACGGCTGTGGTCGCTGCAGAGCCGGTTATGTATGTTAATATTCCTCAGCCCTTCTTGTTTAATGTGACAGGTGACAAAAAAGATCGCCTAGTTCAGATAAAAGCACAGCTCATGGTACGTGGCAGTAAGAATGAAGACCTGGCTCGTTACCACTCTCCACTTGTAGAAAGTACGCTACTGGCCACGTTCGCTTCGGCAACGGTTGATCAATTGCGCTCACCAACAGGCCGCGTGGAACTGCGTAATAAGGCAACAGAAGATATTAAAGCAAGCCTGGCTCAAGCTGTTGGCCAGCCTGTGATTGAAAAAGTGTTATTCACTGACTTCGTAATTCAATAGGTAATTTGTGACCGATTTATTAAGCCAAGACGAAATTGATGCGCTGTTACATGGCGTTGATGATGTTGAAGAAGTTGAAGATGTCTTAGAAACCGAAAATGACAATGCGGTCAATTTCGACTTCTCATCTCAAGATCGAATCGTCCGTGGTCGAATGCCGACCCTTGAACTTATTAACGAGCGCTTCGCACGTCATATGCGTATCAGCTTGTTTAATATGTTACGTAAAACGGCTGAAGTGTCGATCAACGGCGTACAGATGATGAAGTTTGGTGAGTACCAAAACACATTGTATGTACCCACCAGTTTAAACATGGTTCGTTTCCGTCCATTGAAAGGTACGGCACTCATCACCATGGAAGCTCGTCTGGTTTTCATTCTCGTAGAGAACTTTTTTGGCGGTGATGGTCGTTTCCACGCCAAGATTGAAGGTCGTGAATTCACGCCTACTGAAAGACGAATCATTCAGTTACTGCTGAAAATTGTTTTTGAAGATTACAAAGAAGCTTGGTCGCCAGTGATGGGGGTTGAGTTTGAATACTTGGATTCCGAAGTGAACCCAAGTATGGCGAACATTGTGAGCCCAACCGAAGTGATTGTTGTGAGTTCGTTCCACATTGAAGTGGATGGCGGTGGTGGTGACTTCCACGTTGTCATGCCTTACTCCATGGTTGAGCCGATCCGTGAACTGCTTGATGCGGGTGTTCAATCAGACAAGATGGAAACCGATGTTCGTTGGAGTACCGCACTGCGTGATGAGATCATGGATGTGCCCGTCAATTTCCGCGTGAATTTGCTAGAGCAAGATATTTCCCTTCGTGATCTGATGGAGCTGCGCCCTGGTGATGTTATCCCAATGAACATGCCTGAGCATGCAACCATGTTTGTCGAAGAACTGCCGACTTATCGTGTGAAAATGGGCCGTTCTGGTGAGAAGCTTGCAGTACAGATTTCGGAAAAAATTCAAAGACCACATGTGGTTAAAACTGATCTCGCTTTTCTAGGTAAAGACTTATTGTCTGAGCTCGAAAACAGTGATGATGACGACGAATAGTAAAATAGATAAAAGTATAGGAATTGGTAATGGAACCTAGTGAAGATCAAAAGCTAGCAGACGAATGGGCTGCAGCACTTGGTGAAGATCCTTCAGCGCCGTCAATTGATGTTGATGATGTGCTTGCGGCACCACTTGATGAGCTAACCGATTCATCATCTCCGATTTCTGAAGATGAGCGTCGTAAGCTGGATACCATTATGGATATCCCCGTGACTATTTCGATGGAAGTTGGCCGCTCTCAGATCAGTATCCGTAATTTACTTCAGTTGAACCAAGGTTCGGTTGTTGAGCTAGATCGAATCGCTGGTGAGTCACTAGACGTGATGGTCAACGGAACTCTGATTGCTCACGGTGAAGTGGTTGTAGTAAACGACAAGTTTGGTATTCGTTTGACTGACGTTATTAGCCAGACAGAACGAATTAAGAAGCTGCGTTAATGAGCTTTTTGTCTCAAAGACTTGCGGGCTCTTTTCTCGGAATGACAGGTTTGTTACGAGGAATCTTGGGAGTAGGGCTATTAACGGCTCCTTCCATTGCCTTTGCAGCAACACCGCCTTCTCTCGATTTAGCGACCACCTTTGGGTCGCTAATTTTCGTTATAGCCTTCATTTTATTTATTGCTTGGCTACTCAAGCGAATGCAAGTACCTGCGATGTCGAATCAACAAGGTTTGGCGATTGTTAGGCAAATCCCTGTTGGTACTAAAGAGCGTATCGCTATTGTGCAAGCGGGTGATGAACAGTTCTTGGTAGGGATTACCACACAATCGATTCAGCTGATCTCTAAGCTCGATAAACCTCTTACTCAGGAGATGCTGGAAAAAAGTACATTTTCAAGTCAGCTTTCCCAGCTAATAAAAAAAGATGCAAACAAGTAACGGACTTTTGAACTCCTCTTACTTTCACCAAGCCGGAGCTTTCCGAGCGGTGAAAGTGTGGTTGGTTCAGCTTATTCTCCTATGCTCAATCGTATTCAGTGTGTCGGTATTTGCACAAGCTGAAGACGGCACCGTCATTCCTGCGAATATCGCTGGCTCGGAATCGGTCACTATCAGCACGATGGAACAAGACCAAGCCAAATCGACAACCATGACCACGGGCAGCTTGACTGGCAATGGTGGCGGCATACCTGCCTTTACCATGACAACCAATGCCAATGGCGGTGAAGACTACTCGATTAACCTGCAAATTCTCGCGTTAATGACCATGCTTGGCTTCTTGCCGGCGATGGTGATTTTGATGACATCGTTCACTCGTATTGTGGTTGTGATGTCTATCTTGCGTCAGGCGATGGGTCTACAACAAACACCGTCTAACCAAGTCATTATTGGTATCGCGATATTCTTGACCTTCTTCATCATGTCGCCAGTGATTAATCAAGTTAACGAACAAGCAGTTCAGCCTTATCTTAATGAACAGATATCGGCACGACAGGCATTTGATGTTGCCCAAAAACCGATTAAATCCTTCATGCTCAAGCAGACTCGAATCAAAGATCTTGAAACCTTTGTTGAGATTTCTGGCGCGGAAGTGACTAACCCTGAAGATGTTTCGATGGCGGTTCTGATTCCAGCATTTATCACATCGGAATTAAAAACGGCTTTCCAAATCGGATTTATGCTGTTCTTGCCTTTCCTAATCATCGACTTGGTGGTGGCATCGGTATTGATGGCTATGGGTATGATGATGTTGTCACCGATGATTGTATCGCTGCCGTTTAAGTTGATGCTGTTTGTTCTTGTTGATGGCTGGAACTTGATACTCTCCACACTCGCCGGCAGTTTTGCCTTGTAGCTGGGGGAATAATGAATCCTGAAATATTCGTAGAGTTGTTCCGAGATGCCCTTTGGATGGTATTAATCATGGTTTGCGCCATCATTATTCCTAGCCTGCTGATCGGTTTGGTTGTGGCTGTTTTCCAAGCTGCGACCTCAATCAACGAACAAACCCTGAGTTTCCTGCCGCGTTTGATCGTAACTTTGTTGGCGTTGATGCTATTCGCACACTGGATGACCCAGATGATGATGGAGTTCTTTTTTGAGCTCATCGAACGCTTGCCGCAAGTTCTGTATTAAACCGATATGGAATACCCAACGAGCCTTGTACTAGAGTGGTTAGCCAATTATTTTTGGCCATACACTCGCATCTCAGCGATGCTGATGGTGATGACGGTAACAGGGGCACGCTTCGTGTCGCCGCGTATTCGTCTGTATTTAGGCTTGGCGATCACTTTTGCGGTGATGCCTGCGATTCCGGCCGTTCCCAAAGAGATTGAACTTCTGTCCTTTCAAGGCTTCCTGACTGTCTTCGAGCAAATTGTGATTGGCGTGGCCATGGGTTTTGTTACCCAGTTCATGATTCAAACCTTTGTTATGCTGGGTCAGATCCTCGGTATGCAATCGAGCTTGGGTTTTGCATCAATGGTCGACCCGGCTAACGGGCAAAACACGCCGGTACTTGGTCAGCTGTTCATGCTGCTAGCGACCATGTTTTTTTTGGCGACCGATGGTCACTTGAAAATGCTGCAGCTGGTGGTGTTTAGTTTTAAGACCTTGCCGATTGGCAGTGGCTCTCTAACCTCTGTGGATTTTCGAGAGCTCGCGTTGTGGCTCGGCATCATGTTCAAAACGGCATTAGCGATGTCATTGTCGGGGATTATTGCGCTGCTAACGATTAACCTTTCTTTTGGTGTAATGACGCGTGCGGCACCTCAATTAAACATCTTTTCTTTGGGTTTTGCATTTGCGCTACTCGTGGGTCTGTTACTTTGTTGGTACATCCTTGGCGGCTTGTATAGTCACTATGAGCTATTCTGGATGCAGGGCGAACAACAGATATGTCGTCTAATCCGGTTAGATTGCTAGGAGACTGAAATGGCAGAGTCAGACGGTCAAGAACGCACAGAAGACGCCACGCCCAAACGCTTGCAACAGGCCAAAGAGAAAGGGCAGGTTGCAAGGTCAAAAGAGCTAGCGTCAGCATCGGTATTAATTGTCGGTGCGATTGCTTTAATGTGGTTTGGCGAATCGATGGCGAAGGCTTTGTTCGAGGCGATGCAACGCCTGTTCTCTTTGAGTCGCGACGAGATCTTTGACACTAACAAACTCCTAGAAATCGCTGGTGGTGCACTGGTGAACCTGCTGTTCCCGCTGTTTTTGATACTGATAACTTTGTTTGTTGCTGCCGTCATCGGCGCTGCGGGTGTCGGTGGGATTAACTTCTCAATGCAAGCGGCGATGCCAAAGGCGTCTAAGCTCAACCCGCTCAGTGGTATCAAGCGTATGTTTGGCCTGCAAAGTTGGGTTGAACTGCTCAAGTCTATTCTTAAAGTAGCGCTCGTATCGGGGATGGCGATTTATCTGATTCAAGCCTCTCAGCATGATTTAATGCAGCTGAGTATGGATGTGTACCCACAGAACATCTTCCATGCCTTGGATATCTTGCTCAATTTCATCCTGTTGATCAGTTGCTCGCTGCTTATTGTGGTGGCGATTGATATCCCGTTCCAGATCTGGCAACACGCCGATCAATTGAAGATGACCAAACAAGAAGTCAAAGACGAATTCAAAGACACTGAAGGTAAGCCGGAAGTGAAAGGCCGAATTCGTATGCTTCAAAGGGAAGCGGCTCAGCGTCGCATGATGGCAGATGTTCCTCAAGCGGATGTGATTGTGACCAACCCGGAACACTTTTCAGTGGCGCTGCGCTATAAGCAGAATCAAGACAAAGCACCAATTGTGGTTGCTAAAGGTGTCGACCACATGGCGATGAAGATCCGAGAGATTGCGCGTGCAAACGACATCTATATAGTTCCAGCGCCGCCATTGGCGAGGGCGCTTTATCATACCACTGAGCTAGAACAACAAATTCCTGACGGTCTGTTTACAGCAGTTGCACAAGTGCTTGCATATGTTTTCCAGCTTAAACAGTACCGAAAACGAGGTGGTGAGCGACCAAAGCTGCAAGATTCTAATATGCCGATCCCACCTGATTTACGTCATTAGATCAATTGCTTGAGCTCTGCGTGATGAACCCTGATAATAGCGAGCTAGCTAATCTTCCTTTTATAGAGGTGATGGCGATAATTTGACGTGAGATGTTGGTACAGTGTTTGCTGTAGTAGCCTGAACATTATAAGCCCATAGCAAACAGCCCTGACTAAGACCTAATCCACTTGTTCAGAGAGCTACAACATAGCGAAACTGTCTAGATTTATGAAATTCTCCCTGCCTTTTGTGGACAAGCTACCTAAAATCCCTAACCGTGCCATGCCTGCGATTGGTGCACCTGTTATGGTACTTGCAACGCTTGCTATGGTGGTGTTGCCCATTCCAGCTTTCTTGTTGGATATGTTCTTCACCTTCAATATTGCACTGTCTATGGTTGTGCTATTGGTATCGGTTTATACCCGCAGGCCTTTAGATTTCGCTGCATTCCCGACCGTCCTGCTGATTGCGACTCTACTTCGATTGGCCTTGAACGTTGCTTCGACACGTGTGGTATTGCTCCATGGTCACGAAGGTGGCGACGCGGCAGGTAACGTGATTGAAGCCTTCGGTAACGTGGTTATCGGTGGTAACTACGCGGTTGGTTTAGTGGTGTTCTTGATTCTTATGATCATCAACTTCATGGTTGTAACCAAAGGTGCGGGTCGTATCTCGGAAGTAAGCGCGCGTTTCACGTTAGACGCCTTACCGGGTAAACAGATGGCAATCGATGCCGACTTGAACGCAGGTTTGATCGACCAAGACCAAGCGCGTCTGAGACGTTTTGAAGTCACCAAAGAAGCTGACTTCTACGGTTCGATGGACGGTGCTTCTAAGTTTGTTAAAGGCGATGCGATCGCTGGTATCTTAATCTTATTCATCAACATCATTGGTGGCTTGAGCATTGGTATGGCTCAGTTTGATCTTGGTTTTGGTGAAGCAATCGAAATCTACACGCTACTGACTATCGGTGATGGTCTGGTTGCACAAATTCCATCTCTATTACTGTCTATTGCAGCTGCGATGATGGTAACGCGCCAAAATACTGATGAAGATATGGGTGAGCAACTTGTCTTCCAGATGTTCGACAATCCAAAAGCCTTGATGATCACCGCCGCCATCCTTGGCATCATGGGTATTGTTCCGGGTATGCCACATTTCTCGTTCTTGAGCCTTGCCATCGTTGCAGGCGCGGGGGCGTATTACATCGATAAAAAGAACAAGAAGAAGGCGGAAGAGCCTAACCTTCCGGCGACAGTTGAAGCGAATGGAGAAGTAGGCTCTCAGAAGGAGCTCTCTTGGGATGATGTTCAACCTGTCGATATTATTGGTTTAGAAGTGGGTTACCGTTTAATTCCTTTGGTTGATAGAGACCAAGGTGGTGAATTGCTTGAACGCGTTAAAGGTGTGCGTAAAAAGCTGTCTCAAGACTTTGGTTTCTTGATCCCAGCGGTACACATTCGCGATAACCTAGAACTGACACCAAACAGCTACCGTATTACCCTGATGGGTGTTGCTGTGGGTGAAGCTGAGATTAAGCCAGACATGGAGCTCGCGATTAACCCGGGCCAAGTCTATGGCATGATCGATGGCGAGCCGACGATTGACCCTGCCTTTGGCCTTGAAGCGGTTTGGATTCGTGAAGAGCAGCGTGAACACGCACAAGCTCTAGGTTATACCGTTGTAGATTCTTCTACAGTACTGGCGACACACCTTAGCCAGCTGCTAACCAACAACGCATCGCAGCTCATTGGCCACGAAGAAGTTCAGAACTTACTTGAGATGCTCAGCCGCTCAACACCTAAGCTGGTGGAAGGTTTTGTACCGGAGCAATTGCAGTTGGGTGTGGTTGTGAAAGTGCTACAGAACCTGCTGAATGAAGCGATTCCAATTCGTGACATTCGAACCATAGTCCAAACTTTGTCGGAGTATTCAGGTAAGAGTCAAGAACCTGACATACTTACTGCGGCGGTTCGCATCTCATTGAAACGATTAATTGTTCAGGAAATCAATGGTATAGAGCCCGAGTTACCAGTGATAACCTTGATTCCTGAGCTGGAACAAATCTTGCATCAAACCATGCAGGCATCCGGCGGAGAATCTGCTGGTATTGAACCTGGTTTAGCCGAACGTTTACAGACCTCTCTCAGCCACGCTACACAAGAGCAAGAGCTGAAAGGTGAGCCCGCGGTACTATTGACCTCTGGCGTGTTGCGTTCGACTCTGGCTAAGTTCGTGAAGAACACGATCCCAAGCTTGCGAGTCTTGTCTTACCAAGAAATACCGGACGAAAAGCAGATACGTATAGTACAAGCTGTTGGTAATTAAGCCGCCTAATTAGAACGGACAATCGAATTGAAAATTAAACGATTTTTTGCAAAAGATATGCGAACGGCTCTGCTCCAAGTTAAAGAAGAACTTGGTTCAGAAGCGGTGATCATGTCTAACAAAAAGGTCGCAGGTGGCGTGGAAATTGTTGCCGCTATTGATGGCGAATCCAGCCCGTCGACAGCGAGCCAGAGATTAAATAAACCTCAGCAGCCTGCACAAAGCCAATATACGCAAATGGCCGCGCCCGCAGCTCCTGCTGGGCGACGTCAACTAGACGATGACAAGGTTAGCCTACAGTCGAATGTTGAAGGTGGACGCTCAATGACTAAGCGCTTTGCGAATATGCTTAAGCAATACAGTCATGGCGCCGATGATGAGCCACAGCATCGTGCAGAAAATGAAGATTCATTGTCAGCATTGCTCAATCGCCAATCAAGCACGGGCCATAAGCCTCATAGTCATCAGACTCAAAGCAATTTGCAGTCTCATGGCCATCAGCAATCTCACGGTAACCAACAGTCTCACGGAAATCTTGATTCTGCATTTGCTCGTGAAACGGGTTTGTCTAAGTTGATTGCTGAAGACCGCAGAGTAGAGCGCCCGACACCTCGCTTGGATCCTACCCGTTATGATCGTGGTCGAGAGAACACTCAGTCCAAAGGTTCTGATACTGAAATGGAAACGATGCGCGAAGAGATGACCTCAATTCGTCGTCTGTTAGAGCATCAAGTTTCTGGGTTGATGTGGCAAGAAGTTGAGCGCCGTGAACCACTGAGAGCCATGCTTATTAAGCGCCTTGAACGTATGGGTGTATCTGCAGAGCTTGCCGATCAAATGGCTTGCTACATTCCTGAAGATACTAAACCTGCACGTGCATGGAAGGCTCTGTTAGCTCTGGTTGCTGACCAAATCTCCGTTACACAAAAAGATATTTTAAAACGCGGCGGTATTGTGGCTCTACTTGGCCCAACCGGCGTGGGTAAAACAACGACTGTTGCAAAGCTAGCTGCACGTGCTGCCATGGAATATGGCGCTGATAACGTCGCACTAGTGACAACTGACACATATCGTATAGGTGCACATGAGCAGTTATCGATCTACGGCCGAATTATGGGTTGTCCTGTAAGAGTTGCTAAAGATTCTAGCGAACTGGCCGATGTAATATATCAGTTACGTAATCGTCGCCTGATTCTGGTCGATACTGCAGGCATGGGACAACGAGATGTTCGCCTATCTGAGCAGTTAGACACATTGATGCAAGAGAGTGGTTCCGTTATCAATAGCTACCTTGTGTTGCCTGCAACCGCGCAACGCAAAGTGCTGCAAGAAACAATTGAACACTTTAGAAGAATCCCGTTGTCGGGATGCATCATGACTAAGCTGGATGAATCCCTAAGTCTAGGTGAATTCATCAGTGTCGTAATACAAAATGCATTACCAGTTGCTTACATAGCAAATGGTCAACGAGTTCCTGAAGATATCGTTATAGCTCAGCCAAAGTACATGATTGCTAAGGCTAATGAGCTATTAGAAAAATCTACAGAGAATGAACCTCATTACTGGAATAGCGATTCTGAAGGGCTCTAGGCGGCGGATAAATATGAATGAAAATATGATACATGACCAAGCTAGCGGCCTCCGTCGCTTAACCAAGCCTTCACTCACAAAAGTTATCGCTGTAACCGGTGGTAAGGGAGGCGTTGGTAAATCTAATGTGACGTTAGGTATGGCTATTTGCATGGCGCGCCAAGGCAAAAAAGTCATGGTGCTAGATGCCGATTTAGGACTAGCGAACGTCGATATCATGCTAGGTATTCGTTCTAAACGAAACCTTGGGCATGTGTTGGCTGGCGAATGTGAACTTAAGGATGCGATTGTCGAAGGGCCGCACGGAATTAAAATTATTCCAGCGACATCGGGCACTCAAAGCATGACTGAACTTTCACACGCACAGCATGCTGGTTTGATTCGCGCATTCGGTTCGCTTGAAGACGAGATGGATATCTTGTTGGTTGATACCGCAGCCGGTATTTCGGACATGGTGATCAGCTTCTCAAGAGCGGCGCAAGACGTGGTTGTCGTGGTATGTGATGAACCTACCTCGATCACGGATGCATATGCTTTGATTAAGCTTTTAAGCAGAGAACACCAAGTTCAGCGATTCAAAGTTGTTGCAAATATGGTCAGAAGCTACCGCGAAGGCCGAGAATTATTTGCAAAGTTGACTTTGGTCACAGAGCGCTTCTTGAATGTGAGCCTCGAACTCGTAGCATGTATTCCTTTAGATGATAAAGTACGTCAATCAGTCAAGAGACAGAAAATCGTAGTCGATGCGTTTCCTCGCTCTCCAGCTGCATTGGCAATCAGCTCTTTGGCTAACAAAGCCTTGACCTGGCCAATACCAAAAACACCGAGCGGACACTTGGAGTTCTTTGTTGAAAGGCTGCTGAATCGTACTGAATTTATAGAGGAACCATTTGGTGAATAAAGCGCTTACTTACGACCAACACGCTAATCACAATAGCCAACAGGCTTTTTTTGAGAAGTACTCTGTGTTGGTTAAACGTATCGCTCATCACTTGTTGGGGCGATTACCGCCTAATGTATTGGTTGATGACTTAATTCAAGCTGGCATGATCGGCTTGATTGAAGCGCAACAAAACTATGATGGTACCAAAGGCGCAAGCTTTGAGACGTATGCTGGTATTCGGATTCGCGGGGCAATGTTGGATGACATTCGCCGTGGGGACTGGGTGCCGAGATCGGTTCATAAGAACAATCGAGAAATCAGCAGTGCAATTGCGGAATTAGAGGGTATCCTCAACCGCGACCCGAGTGATGCCGAAGTGGCAAAACACATGGGGCTCAGTTTAGAGCAGTATCACAGTGCTTTAACTGACATTAATTGCTCAAGACTGGTTGGAATTGAAGATTTAGGCGTCTCAGATGATGTAATATCTCCGAATGAAGACTCTCAAGATAATACGCCTTTTCAAGGGGTTGCTGATGAGTCATTCCGCCAAGCTTTGATCGATTCGATAAAACAACTTCCGGAAAGGGAAGGCCTTGTGCTTTCGCTTTATTACGACGAAGAACTCAATTTAAAAGAGATTGGGGAAGTGTTAGGTGTCAGCGAATCTCGTGTCAGCCAAATACTGAGCCAATCTATGCAGCGTTTACGCACTAAGTTAAGTGCTTGGACACAGAACGACTAACAACACTGATCCTATTCAGTGGAGGCTAATTTGAACAAAAACATGAAAATTCTCATTGTTGATGATTTTTCAACGATGCGCCGAATTGTTAAAAACCTACTTCGCGATTTAGGTTTCAACAACACTCAAGAAGCAGATGATGGCTTGACCGCGTTACCTATGCTGAAAAAAGGCGAATTTGATTTCGTGGTAACTGACTGGAACATGCCAGGCATGCAAGGGATTGACCTGCTTAAACACATTCGCGCAGACGCAGAACTTAAGCACCTTCCAGTGCTTATGATCACAGCTGAAGCGAAGCGTGAGCAGATCATCGAAGCTGCGCAAGCGGGTGTTAATGGTTACATTGTGAAGCCTTTCACTGCTGCAACGCTGAAAGAGAAACTTGATAAGATTTTTGATCGCTTATAAGCATCAATAAATTTAGGCACTTCTAGGTAAACACTGACTGATAAGTTATCTGTTTATCTCGATAGCCTAAGCGCACAAAGTATGCGGAGTAAGGCCGAATTCAGGATGATTTCATTAGAACAAGCAAAAAAATTAGTAGAGCTGCTTGAGAACGATGAGCAGCAAAATGCTGATTCTCTTGTGAGAAGCATTTATGAAGATAACTTTAGTCTTCAAGACAATCCAATGCTTCAAGAAATAGGAAGTCTGACACGCGACCTCCACGACTCTTTGACTCAATTCAATTTCGATGAACGCATCAGCGTTATCGCAAATGACGAAATCCCTGATGCAAGGGATCGCCTTCAGTATGTCATTGATAAAACGGAAGTTGCGGCAAATAAGACGATGGACGCTGTCGATCGCTGTATGCCAATCGCAGACAACCTACACGAGTGTTTACTTCAAGTAAGGCCTCAATGGAATGAACTGATGCATGGCCGCATTGAGCTGGCACAATTTAAAGCTTTATGTCACCGCATTGATGGATTGCTTGTCCAAGTAGAAGGCGACAGTACTGAACTACGCGGACAATTGACTGAAATCTTGATGGCTCAGGATTTCCAAGATTTAACTGGGCAGATAATCAGCAAAGTTATTACCTTGGTGAATGAGGTGGAAGGACGTTTGGTCGAGATTCTCACGGTATTCGGTGCGAATCAAAAAGAGCCAACTCCAGAGTCAGAGAAGAAAGCATCGATTGCGCCTGAAGGTCCAATTATGAACCCAGAAGAGCGCGAAGACGCTGTCGCATCTCAAGATGAAGTCGACGATTTGTTATCCAGTCTTGGATTTTAAAGGTAACGTATGAGCTACGATTTAGACGAAGATATTCTTCAGGACTTTTTAGTCGAAGCAGGAGAGATCCTTGAACTCCTATCAGAACAACTGGTAGAGCTTGAGAATAACCCTGACGACAAAGACCTATTAAATGCTATTTTCCGTGGTTTCCATACAGTAAAAGGTGGTGCTGGTTTCCTAGCATTAACTGAGCTGGTGGATACTTGTCATGGTGCTGAGAATGTGTTCGACATTCTGCGAAACGGCCAACGCAGCGTAACATCAGGTTTGATGGATACCATGCTGCAGGCGCTAGATACAGTCAATGTACAGTTTCGCGCCGTGCAAGATCAGGAACCTTTAGTGCCAGCCGACCAATCTTTATTGGATGAACTTCACCGTCTCTGTAAACCAGAGTCTGCGGATGAAGTGGCACCAGTAGAAGCGCCTGCACCTATTATCCCTGAACCTGTTGTTGCAGCGCCTGAGCCTGTTATTGCTCCGGAACCTACTGCTGAAAGCTCAAACATCAATGCATCTTCAGTCGATGATATCTCTGAAGATGAGTTTGAACGCTTGCTTGATGAGCTTCACGGTAAAGGTGGTTCACCAACAGCGCCTTCTGCACCAACAGCGCCGCCAGCACCCGCTGCACCTCAGTCTGTTGCTGACAGTGGTGATATTACTGATGACGAATTTGAAAAGTTATTAGATGAATTGCACGGTGCGGGTAAGAGCCCGACAGCGGCAAGTTCAACGCCTCCTCCACCGCCAACGCCGCCAGCAGCACCTGTTTCGGCGATGTCTGAAGGCGATGATCTGATGACTGACGAAGAGTTCGAGAAGTTACTTGACCAACTACATGGCTCAGGTAATGGACCTTCGATTGAAGAATTGGATGCCGCGACTAAGCCAGCAGAAGTTAAGGCAGTAGCACCTCAAGCTGCGCCTAAACCTGCTGCGCCAGTTGCCGTTAAAGCTGAGCCAAAACCGAGCGCTCCAGCAAAAGCTGAAGTTAAAGTGCCGGCTAAGAAGCAACAAGCTGAAGCGACAGTTCGTGTTGATACATCAACACTGGACACCATCATGAACATGGTGGGTGAACTGGTATTGGTGCGTAACCGACTAGTCAGCCTAGGCCTCAACAGCAACGACGAAGAAATGTCGAAAGCTGTCTCTAACTTAGATGTTGTTACTGCAGACCTTCAAGGTGCGGTAATGAAGACTCGTATGCAGCCGATCAAGAAAGTATTTGGTCGCTTCCCACGAGTTGTCCGTGACCTTGCTCGTAGCTTGAAGAAAGACATCGTTCTTGAAATGCGTGGCGAAGAAACGGACCTTGATAAAAACTTAGTAGAAGCACTTGCTGATCCCCTGATTCACTTGGTGAGAAACTCTGTCGATCATGGTATTGAAATGCCAAACGACCGTGTTGCTGCGGGTAAATCACAAACGGGTAAAGTGATTCTGTCTGCCTCTCAAGAAGGTGACCACATTGAACTGGCTATCGTTGATGACGGTGGCGGTATGGACCCTGATAAGCTTCGTGCTATCGCGGTTAAACGTGGCCTGATGGATGAAGATGCAGCGTCTCGCTTATCAAATAAAGAGTGTTTCAACCTGATTTTTGCTCCTGGCTTCTCAAGCAAAGAGCAGATCTCGGATATCTCTGGTCGTGGTGTGGGCATGGACGTTGTGAAAACAGCGATCAACACACTGAACGGCTCTATTGATATTGATTCAGAAATGGGACAGGGCACCAAGATCACCATCAAGGTTCCACTAACCCTAGCGATTCTACCAACCTTGATGGTCGGTGTTGCCGGTCATCCATTTGCATTGCCATTGGCTTCTGTAAACGAGATCTTCCACCTAGATTTAAGCCGCACAAACGTGGTTGATGGCCAGCTGACGATTATCGTTCGCGATAAGTCTATTCCGTTGTTCTACTTGCAAAACTGGCTTGCTCCTAAAGCGGGTATTGTTGAGCTGCGTAAAGGGCACGGCCATGTTGTTATCGTACAACTTGGTAGCCAACGTGTTGGTTTTGTTGTCGATACGCTTATCGGTCAAGAAGAAGTCGTGATCAAGCCGCTTGATAAGCTTCTGCAAGGCACGCCAGGAATGGCAGGTGCGACAATTACAAGTGACGGACACATTGCATTGATTCTAGATGTGCCGGACTTGTTGAAGCAGTACGCAGCTGCGTCAAGAATTTAATTTAAGGATAAATATGGCGATTAAAGTATTAGTCGTTGATGATTCGAGTTTCTTTCGTCGTCGCGTTAGCGAGATCATCAACTCAGAGGCTCGCCTAGAAGTCATTGATGTAGCAGTAAACGGTAAAGAAGCCGTTGAAAAAGCGAAACAGCTAAGACCTGACGTAATCACGATGGATATTGAAATGCCTGTCATGGACGGTATCACTGCCGTTCGTGAAATCATGGCCGCGTCTCCAACGCCTATTTTGATGTTTTCATCGTTAACGCATGATGGAGCGAGAGCAACGTTAGATGCGTTAGATGCAGGTGCTCTCGACTTCCTTCCTAAGAAGTTTGAAGACATTGCACGTAACCGCGACGATGCAGTTGCATTGCTTCAACAGCGTGTGATTCAGATTGCAGCGAAGCGTGCGTTTATGCGCCGTGCTCCTATTGCGCCGAGAGCGACTGCGACGACTGCAACATCTACGCCATTGCGCCAACCGATTTCAACAGCAGCTTCGACTTCGACAGCGAAGCCTGCGGTTGCATCAACGGCGAAATTCAGAGCGTCAGGTAAGAAGTATCAATTAACAGCAATTGGTACGTCGACTGGCGGCCCTGTTGCTCTACAGAAGATTTTGACTCGCATCCCTGCTAACTATCCACACCCAATTGTGTTAGTTCAGCATATGCCAGCAACATTCACTGCTGCTTTTGCGAGCCGATTGAACACCTTGTGTAAGATTGAAGTTCGCGAAGCGCAAGACGGTGATGTGTTAAAACCTGGCGTGGCGTATCTTGCTCCGGGTGGTAAACAGATGATGGTGGATGGCCGCGCAGGGTCTGCACGTCTAAGAATTATCGATGGCGGCGACCGCATGAACTACAAGCCTTGTGTGGATGTCACATTCGGCTCTGCAGCGAAGATCTACGGCGACAAAGTGTTGTCTATGATCCTGACTGGTATGGGCGCAGATGGTCGAGAAGGTTCGCGTATGTTGAAAACTGCGGGCTCGACAATTTGGGCACAAGACGAAGATAGCTGTGTTGTATATGGTATGCCTCAAGCTGTAGCAAAAGCTGGCATTTCTACTGAAGACCTCCCTCTAGACCGTATCGCGGAAAGGATCTTGGTCGAAGTTGGGTTAGCTTAGGTAAATCGAAATGATTGTTTGGAGTGTTGCAAACCAAAAAGGTGGTGTTGGTAAAACGACCACGACCGTGACTCTAGCAGGTTTACTTGCGTTGAAGGGGCACCGTGTTCTGTTGGTTGATACTGACCCACATGCATCACTGACCACCTATCTGGGTTACGATTCAGATACGGTGGAATCGAGCCTGTTTGATCTGTTCCAGTTGCGTGAGTTTAACGTGCAGACGGTAAGACCTTTGCTTTTACAAACAGAAGTCGAAGGTATCGATATTATCCCTGCGCACATGTCTTTGGCGACATTAGACCGTGTAATGGGAAATCGAAGCGGCATGGGGTTGATCTTGAAGCGTGCTTTAGCCGCTTTGAAAGACGACTATGACTATGTATTGATCGATTGCCCGCCAATTCTGGGTGTGATGATGGTCAATGCATTGGCTGCTAGCGATCGTATATTGATTCCGGTACAGACTGAGTTTTTGGCGATGAAGGGCTTAGAGCGCATGATTCGCACTTTGACCATCATGCAGAAGTCTCGTAAAACACCGTTTAAGGTTACGATTGTCCCAACGATGTACGACAAGCGAACCAAAGCCTCACTGCAAACATTAACGCAGCTCAAAGATGATTACCCAAACCAAGTTTGGACGTCTGCTGTGCCGATTGATACCAAGTTTCGAGATGCGAGCCTAAAGCGCTTGCCAGCCTCTCATTTTGCATCGGGTAGCCGTGGTGTATTTGCTTATAAACAGTTGCTTATTTATCTCGAAAGGTTGGCGATAAATGAGCGCGAATAAAGAATCAACATTGGCGCAGCCAAGTCTCTCCAGTGAACAAGCACTGGATGATTATTTTACTGCGCTGTTAGGTGATGAAAGCTTTGAATCTGACGATTTTTTTGTTGACGAGTCGAGCGACGAATCGCAATCTGAAGAGCCAGAGCCAGAGCCAGAGCCAGAGCCAGAGCCAGAGCCAGAGCCAGAGCCAGAGCCAGAGCCAGAGCCAGAGCGCCAATTTTCGAGTCACCACTCAAGCTACGCAGAAATACGCGCGGCTGAGTTTGAGGTTCCTAACCTTGAAGATGTTCAGAAACTACTGAGTCGTTTAGAGGCGACCAATGTTGTTGATGAACTGAACCTTGATGAGTTGATGGATCAGAACACCCAGAAAATTGCCGAGCAAGCTGACATGCAAATGTTTGATGCCGCGGTTGAGTCTGTTCAAGTGTTCGAAGAGCCAGAGATTCAGGATTGGAATCTTCCAGAACCCGATTTATCAATTGTTGTAGAGCCACCTGTTGAATCGCAGCAAATTGAAGAGTTACAAGCTGAATCGTTGGAAACGGAACAAGCAGAAGTTAAGGCTGTTGAGCCTGAACTTGACGTTCCTGAGCCCGAGACAGTTATTGAACCAGAAACTCAAGCCGGAGGTGCTGACCAGTTTACCTCTTGGGAAAGTACGGTTCGCAAAGAAGACTTTCAAGTCTTGTATTTTGATGTAAACGGCGTGACCTTTGCGGTGCCACTTGATGAGCTTGGCGGCATCCATCGCCTTGAAGAGTTAAGTCATATCATTGGTAAGCCAGCTTGGTATTTGGGTTTACAAACCAACCGTGATAGTCAGCTAGATGTGGTCGACACCGCAAAATGGGTGATGTCTGAGAAACTATCAGGTGACGAATACAAAGAAAACTATCAATATATAGTGATGCTTGGAGAGAGCTTGTGGGGCCTTGCGGGCACCGAGCTCAAAGGCACCGAGCTACTTAATACAGACAAAGTACGTTGGCGAGAAATGGCAGGGAAACGCCCATGGCTCGCTGGTATGGTAAAAGAAAAAATGTGTGCTTTGATTCATGTTGAAGCATTAATCGCCATGCTAAACGCAGGGCTAGATGTAAAAGCATTAAGCTAGTCATAAGCATTAGGCTAACAATAAGCATCAAGTTAATAATAGTGGTCGGTAACGACGGCAAGAGGATTATCTATGTCTCATATGAGTGAAGTTGAAGTAAGAAAAGAGCAAACGAATGATGAAGTACTTCAATGGGTGACTTTCCAGCTAGAAGAAGAAACTTACGGCATCAATGTAATGCAAGTACGTGAAGTACTGCGTTACAGCGAAATTGCTCCAGTACCGGGTGCTCCAGATTACGTTCTAGGTATTATTAACCTACGTGGTAACGTTGTTACTGTTATCGACACTCGTTCTCGCTTTGGTTTGATGCAAGGTGAAATCACAGACAACACTCGTATCATCGTTATTGAATCTGAGCGTCAAGTAATTGGCATTCTAGTAGATAGCGTTGCTGAAGTGGTTTACCTACGTTCTTCCGAAATCGACACAACGCCAAGTGTTGGTACTGATGAAAGTGCTAAGTTCATCCAAGGTGTAAGTAACCGAGATGGCAAGCTGCTTATCTTAGTAGATCTAAACAAACTACTAAGCGAAGACGAATGGGATGAGATGGCTCACCTGTAATGTTTGAAGCGCTTCCTTTAAGCCCTGTCGCTCTGATATCAGGCGTTGGGGTTTTTACGTTATTTATCCTGATTTTGATTAGCAAAGTAAAACGTGCGATTCAAAAGCAGCTCGATCAGTCACGCCTGCAAGTTCGTAACTTGGACAAAGAGCTTCAAAAATCGAGTAAGCAATTACTTGAGGTTCGCTCTGTTGTGGTTGGCCTTGGCCAAAAAGTAACTGAACAGCAAGATCTGATAAAGCACTTGAATGAACGTATTGTTGAGTTGGAACATGCTGACACCGATGGACGCTTGTACACACGTGCAACGAAAATGGTTCAGCTTGGTGCCGGGATTAACGAACTGATCGAAGAGTGTGAATTACCTAAAGCGGAAGCTGAGCTAATGATGTCTCTACAGAATAAGCTCGCGGGTAAGGAAAAAATCCCTTCGTTGAGAAGTGACCCTTCATCGTACGATGATCAACCCGATGCCTCTCGCGATCGCAGAGACCCGCCTCGACGTCGTTAAATTGAGCGCTTAATTCGTATTGAGCAATTGATGTTTATTACGTATTCCTCTTAAAAGAAGCTTCGGCTTCTTTTTTTATGCCTGCCCGGTCTATATAGAACGATGTTTATAAGTGCTTGTATCTACGACAATATCTTGTTTGTTGATGAAAATGTGTAAATTGTGATGAGGTGGTAACAGTTTCTTACCGACTTTGTTCTATCGAAAACGCCTAGTCCTGTTTTGTCACCATGTTGGTGTGCTACTATAGCGCTCTCATTACTCGACTAAATTTACCTATGCTAGAAGTCTCAAATTTAACTGCTATTCGTGACGACAGGATTCTGTTTGAATCGTTGTCTTTTCAATTGAAACCAGGTGAGCTGGTTCAAGTTGAAGGTCGTAACGGTACCGGGAAAACGACACTCCTTAGGATTATTACTGGCTTAGGCGATCGCGATGACGGCACTATCTCTTGGGATGGTGAGTCTATTGAATCGAGTCGAGATGTTTATCATCAAAATTTACTTTTTCTTGGTCACCAAACAGGTGTAAAGCGCGAACTTAGTGCTTATGAGAATCTGAGCTTTTATCAGTCTATTCACAGTGGCGGTACCAGCAAAGAAGAGCTTTATCACGCGCTGGCTCAAGTGGGGCTTGCGGGCAGAGAAGACGTACCTGCGGGGCAACTTTCAGCAGGCCAACAGCGCCGAGTAGCGTTGGCTCGCCTGTGGTTGAGCAAGCAAATGTTGTGGATTCTCGATGAGCCGCTGACTGCCATCGATAAGCAGGGCGTGAAAGTTCTCGAATCTCTTTTTTCTCAGCATGCAGACAACGGTGGCATTGTGTTGTTAACCACACACCAAGATATGTTTGCTGATAGCCCGAAACTAAGAAAAATAAAGTTGGGTGAGTAATATGATCTCTTCAATGACCACGATTATCCGACGCGAACTGCTTATCGCGTTTCGACGTCAAGCGGATATCTTTAACCCTTTGTGGTTCTTCATCATTGTTATAACTCTATTCCCTTTGAGTATCGGCCCTGAGCCAAACCTACTTGCGCGTATTGCTGCGGGTATTGTTTGGGTGGCCGCTTTGCTCTCTGCACTGCTCTCTTTAGAACGTCTTTTTCGCGACGATTTTCAAGATGGTGCGCTTGAGCAGATGATGCTGATGCCCATCCCGTTGCAGTTGGTAGTATTGTCCAAGGTCATAGCACACTGGTTGTTGACCGGGTTACCATTGATTTTAATCAGCCCATTATTGGCTGTTTTGTTGTCTTTAGATTTTGATACATGGCTCTCAGTTGTGTTGACCTTGCTGGTAGGAACACCCGCATTGAGTTTTATTGGTGCAATTGGTGTTGCGTTAACCGTTGGGTTACAGAAGGGCGGAGTCCTGTTAAGCCTGTTAATCTTGCCGCTTTACATCCCCATTTTGATTTTCGCGACGTCAGCGATTGACGCTGCGGCTTTGGGCGTTGCGTACAACGGCCAATTGGCGGTGCTTGGGGCAATGTTAATGGGTGCGATGACTATGACGCCTTTTGCGATCAGTGCCGCACTTAGAGTGAGTGTGAACTGATTGGGGTTCCGTTATCGTATAGCCAATGTGAACCAAATGTGACGATTGGACTCATAGAGTCAATAAAACTGAAAGCAAGACAAATAAAATTATTATAATTATAGCTTTAATAGCTGTAAGCAATATGAAGTAAGAGTGAGATTACAACATGTGGAAATGGCTCCATCCCTATGCCAAAGCAGAAACCTCTTATCAGCTTGCTGGTAAACTTTTGCCATGGTTTTCGATCCTAGCGCTATTGTGTCTATCCGTCGGTACCGTGTGGGGGCTTGCATTTGCGCCTTCTGATTACCAACAAGGCGATAGCTTCCGTATCATCTACATCCATGTACCGTCTGCAATCTGGTCTATGGGCGTTTACATGTCGATGGCGATTGCTGCCTTTATCGGTTTGGTATGGCAGGTAAGGCTATCAGACATGGCCGCACTGGCGATGGCACCGATTGGTGCTGTGTTTACCTTCATTGCGTTACTAACCGGCGCTGTTTGGGGTAAACCAATGTGGGGCGCCTGGTGGGTTTGGGATGCGCGTTTAACCTCAGAGCTGATTCTTCTATTCCTATACTTGGGTGTGATTGCACTACACCACGCTTTTGACGACCAAAAAACAGCAGCAAAAGCGGCAGGCATTTTGGCTATCGTTGGTGTCATCAACCTACCTATCATTCACTTTTCAGTAGAGTGGTGGAACACACTTCACCAAGGCGCGACGATCACTAAGTTCGACAAGCCTTCTATTTCAAGTGACATGTTATGGCCGCTTCTTCTTAACATCTTCGGCTTCGCCTTTTTCTTTGGTGCTGTGACTATGGTTCGTTTCCGTAACGAAATCATCAGTAAAGAAAGTCACCGTCCATGGGTTCGCAAGCTTACGGCTGAAAAAGCGTAGTAGGGTAGGTAATTATGTATTTTGAATCTTTGAGTGATTTCTTTGCCATGGGAGGCTATGCCTCCTATGTATGGAGTGCATTTGGAATCACATTTCTCGCGATGATCATTTTACTGGTCGTAAGCGTTCGTCGTGGTAAGCAATTACTAAATGAAGTACAAGCTAAGATTGATCGTCAAGCTCGTATCGATGCAGCAAAAAATATGGAGAACACTCTATGAACCCAAGACGTAAAAAGAGGCTGGGCATTGTCTTAGCGATCTTTTTTGGTATCAGTGCGACTGTTGGATTGATGGTTTATGCACTTAACCAGAACATGGATCTGTTCTACACACCAACTGAGCTGGTCAACGGCAAAGATGGTAAAAAACCTGAAGTTGGTCAACGCCTACGTATTGGTGGCATGGTCGTAGTCGGCTCTGTAAGCCGTGACAATGAATCACTACGTGTAAGCTTTGATTTGCAAGATGTAGGCCCTAAAGTAACAATTCTATACGATGGCATCCTTCCTGATCTTTTCCGTGAAGGCCAAGGTATTGTTGCTCAGGGTGTGCTTAAAAATGCAACGACAATCGAAGCGTTTGAGGTGTTGGCAAAGCACGATGAAGAGTACATGCCTTCTGAAGTTGCGGAAGCAATGAAGAAAACCCATGAGCCTTTGCAATACACGACTGAACAAAAAGAAGGAAATGCTCAATGATAGCCGAGATCGGCCATTTTGCGATGATCCTGTCCTTGGGACTTGCATTGCTGCTAAGCGTGCTCCCATTGTATGGAGCCGCTCGAAATAACACATTATTGATGAACAGCGCACGACCGTTGTCGTGGGGTATGTTCGGATTCTTAGCGATTTCGTTCTTTATCTTGTGTTACGCGTTCTACACCAATGATTTTACGATTCAATACGTAGCAAGTAACTCGAATAGCCAACTGCCTTGGTACTACCGAATTACGGCGGTTTGGGGCGCTCACGAAGGTTCATTACTGCTTTGGGTTCTTATCCAAGCGGGTTGGACGGTTGCTGTAGCGACGTTTAGTCGTGGTATGCCTCAAGAGTCTGTGGCTCGCGTACTGGCTATCATGGGTTTGATTACTGTCGGCTTCTTGCTGTTCATTATCGTAACGTCTAACCCGTTCCTACGTACATTGCCTTTCTTCCCTGTAGATGGCCGTGACTTGAACCCACTACTGCAAGACCCGGGTTTGATTATTCACCCGCCAATGCTTTACATGGGTTATGTAGGTTTCTCTGTTGCGTTCTCTTTCGCAATCGCTTCTCTAATGAGTGGTCGTCTTGATACGGCATGGGCTCGTTGGTCGCGTCCTTGGACAATCGCAGCTTGGTTATTCCTAACGGTAGGTATCGCACTAGGTTCATGGTGGGCTTACTACGAACTTGGCTGGGGTGGCTGGTGGTTCTGGGATCCAGTAGAAAACGCTTCATTCATGCCTTGGTTGGCTGGTACTGCTCTAATGCACTCACTAGCGGTAACTGAAAAGCGTGGCACATTTAAAGCTTGGACAGTATTGCTGGCTATCTCTGCATTCTCGCTAAGCTTACTAGGTACATTCTTAGTTCGTTCGGGCATCTTGGTATCTGTTCACGCATTCGCGTCGGATCCTGCTCGTGGTATGTTTATTCTAGGTTTCCTAGTCTTTGTTATTGGTGGTTCACTGCTGTTGTTCGCGGTTAAAGGCGCATCGGTTCGTGTTCGCGGTAACTTCGATTTGGTTTCTCGTGAAAACGCACTGCTTGGTAACAACATCTTATTGATTGCAGCGCTTGTCGTTGTATTAGTCGGTACGCTACTGCCATTAGTTCACAAACAGTTAGGCTTGGGCTCGGTATCTATCGGTGCACCATTCTTTGACATGTTGTTCTTTTGGTTAATGATCCCGTTCTCGTTCCTGCTTGGTATCGGTCCTCTGATCCGCTGGAAACGTGACAACCTATCTAAGCTTGTTAAACCAATGCTGATTTCAGGTGCATTCTCACTTGGCTTGAGTGCGCTAATGGTTGCTCTATTGGCCGACCGCTTCAGTGGTACTGCGTTTGCTGGTTGGGTAATGGCGTTCTGGATTATCTTCATGCACGGCTTTGAGTTGCATGAACGTGCGACTCACCGTCACACATTCCTGAAAGGTCTAACTAAGCTACCTCGAAGCCACTGGGCAATGATGTGTGGTCACATTGGTTTAGCCGTGACAGTGATTGGTATCGCGATGGTGCAAAACTACAGCATCGAACGTGATGTGCGTCTGGCGCCAGGTGAAAGCTACCAGCTTGAAGAATACAGCTTCCTGTTTACAGGGGTTCGTGACAAAGATGGTCCTAACTACGATGGTTACATTGCTGACTTTGAAATTACTAAAGAAGGCAAATACATCAACACGCTCCACGCTGAAAAACGTTTCTACACCACAGCTAAGTCTATGATGACAGAAGCAGCGATTGACCGTGGCGTAACGCGCGACCTTTACATTGCAATGGGTGAACGTTTAGACGACAACAAATCTTGGGCTGTACGTATCTACTACAAACCATTTGTACGTTGGATCTGGGCTGGTTCTTTGATCATGTCGATTGGTGGCGCTATTGCTATCAGTGACCGTCGTTACCGTTTCCGTAAGCCAACAAAAAAGTCGGCTGAAGAGCAGGAGGCTTAATTCGAATGAACAAGAAGATTTTATTCATTCCATTGATTGCGTTCATGGTTCTAGCTGGAATCTTTGCAACGCAATTAATGCGCAACCAGTCGGGTGATGACCCGACTAAGCTTGAATCAGTATTGATTGGTAAGCCTGTTCCTGAGTTCGGTCTAGAAGACTTAGAACAACCAGGTAAGTTTCATGATCAAGCGATCTTTAAAGGCGAGCCACTGCTTCTTAACGTGTGGGCGACTTGGTGTCCTACTTGTTATGCAGAGCACTCTTACCTGAACAAGCTTGCGGATCAAGGCGTTAAGATCATTGGTCTTAACTACAAAGATGATCGCAACAAAGCGGTTGGTTGGCTAAAAGAGTTGGGTAACCCGTACCTAATTAGCCTGTTTGATGGTAATGGCATGCTAGGTCTTGACCTTGGCGTGTATGGCGCGCCTGAAACTTTCCTAATCGATGCTAACGGCGTAGTTCGCTACCGCCATGTTGGTGACGTGAACCCAACCAACTGGGCATCGACGCTTGAGCCGATGTATCAAGAGTTGTTGGAGGAATCGAAATGATTAGAAAGGCACTGATTACTCTATTCGCTACGTTCGCAATTTCAGCGACTGTTTCTGCTGCGCCTATCGAGTTCCATGAATTTGATACCGTAGATCAAGAACAGCAGTTCAAAGAGTTGAGTAATACGCTACGTTGCCCTAAATGTCAGAACAACACGATTGGTGATTCGAATGCTGAGCTAGCGGTCGACTTACGCCAAAAAGTGTACGAGATGACAAAAGACGGCAAGTCTGAGCAAGAAATTATTGATTACATGATTGCTCGTTACGGTAACTTTGTAACGTACAACCCGCCACTGACCTTAGCTACATCGATCCTTTGGATTGGTCCGTTTGCGGTTGTTGTGTTTGGATTTGGTTTGATTATTTTACGAAGCAGAAAGTCAAAATCAAAAGCAGCAGTAGAGTCAGATAAAGACTGGGATGCAGACAAAGAAGCTCGCTTAAAAGCGTTACTCGATGAAGAGAACGACGGAGATAAGAAGTAATGACTCTATTTTGGATTTCTACCATTATCCTTTCGCTAGCGGCAATTTTCTTAATTGTTCTGCCTTTCATTAACAAGAAGGCAAACAATGACGAGATGCTTCGCGACGAGTTGAATAAAGCGTTCTATAAAGACCGTCTTGTCGAGTTAGAAGTAGAAGCAGAGGAAGGTCTTGTTGATAACCAACAAGAACTGATCGCTGATTTGAAACAGTCTCTGCTTGATGATGTTCCTGCACAAGAAGAAATGAAGAAAACTCAAATCTCTACGCTTGGTGTGGTTGTACCGTCGATCATTCTTGTCGTGGCTGTGACTTATGGTATGTACTTTAAGTTCGGTGCATTGGACAAAGTTCAACACTGGCAAGAAGTGAGCTCGAACCTTCCTGAGTTGTCTAAAAAGCTAATGTCATCGGAAGGTGGTGCACTAACGGATGATGAACTGGAAGATTTGACTCTGGCGCTTCGTACTCGTCTGCATTACCAACCAAAAGATTCAACAGGTTGGTTACTACTCGGTCGTATTGCACTGGCTAACCGTGATGCTGAAACAGCAAAAGATTCTATGGAGCGAGCTTACAAGCTTGAACCTAAGAATGAAGATGTTCAGTTAGGTTTCGCACAAGCACTGATGCTTTCACCTGATGAAGCGGATCAAAACCAAGCTCGTTTGATTTTGAGCCGTTTGATTCAAAACGATTACGTTGACCTTCGTGTGTTCTCACTGCTAGCGTTCGATGCATTTGAGCGTCAAGACTACCCGGGTGCTGTGAAGTACTGGAGCATCATGCAACAGATGATTGGTCCACAAGACAGTCGCTATGAAATGCTTTCGCGCAGTATTGAAAGTGCTCAGAAGAAAATGGGCGACACTATGGGTGTCGACCAAGGTAAGACTGTTGCTGTAACGCTCGATCTATCTGCAGACGTGAATGCTGACCCTAACTCAGTGTTAATTGTGTCAGTACACAGAGCTGATGGTTCTCCAATGCCTATCGCAGCGGCACGCTACCCACTAGGGACTTTCCCTCGTACGGTTGTGCTAGATGACGGCAACAGCATGCTGGAAGGGCAAGAGCTGTCTAGCCTTGAAACACTGATGGTTAGAGCTAGGCTTGATACAGACGGCAACGTTTCAACTCGCGAAGGTGATTGGTACGGTGAAAGTGAAGTGGTTGAATTGGGCGCTCCAGTTACCATTGATATCAATAAGCAATATTAATCATCACTTTGCATAGGTGTTATCTATTCCGATTTGCAGATAAACGGTATAGACTTAGCCAAACAATTGAGGCCAGCGATTGCTGGCCTTTTTTATTATTTGAATTCCTTATGGAAAAGGTGATATGTCTGTCAGTGTTTTAAGACTCTCGAGTTTACTTTTTATCGCAAGCTTAACGGTTGGGTGTTCAAGTGCGCCGGACGAAAGTGTTAACGATGATAACCTCGAAACCTCTGAATACGTCGAAGAGTCCCACTCCAATGATCCTTTTGAAGGTTTCAACCGAGCGATGTGGGATATCAACTACGAATATCTAGATCCTTACTTAGTTCGCCCTGTTTCCCTCGCTTATGTTGACTACACCCCTGTGCCAGTACGTTCTGGTATATCCAATTTTCTAGCCAACTTAGACGAACCATCAAGCATGGTGAATAACCTTATTATGGGCAATGGTGAAAAAGCACTCGACCATTTCAATCGTTTTTGGATTAACTCAACGATTGGTTTGTTAGGCTTAATCGATATTGCCAGCGAAGCGGGGATCACCAAATACGATGATAAGTCGTTCTCTGATGCGATTGGTCATTACGGGGTAGGGAATGGTCCCTACTTCATGGTGCCGGGTTATGGCCCAATAACAACGCGTGAAGTAACTGAAACCGTTGATGGTATGTATGTGCCTCTGTCTTTCTTGAACTTCTGGGCTAGCTTAGGAAAGTGGGCATTCGAAGGCATGGAAACTCGTGCTCAGTTAGTGTCACAAGAAGCGCTGTTGGATGACTCGCCAGATCCATATGCGTTAACGCGAGATGTTTATATTCAACGTCGTGACTTTAAAGCCGAGATCGAGCCTGAAGAGGTCGACCTTGAAGAAGAAGATTTGATCGATGGTTATCTAGAAGATTACTAGAAACATGATTTAGAAAATCGATAAAAGAAAGGCTCGATGTTGATGCAACATCGAGCCTTTTTAATGCTTTCTACTTTTAGGGAGGTAGATTAGAAGCGGTAGTTAGCTTGGATACCTACTAGCCAGATGCTACCTGTTACTTCACCTTCGAAGTCACCACCAAATGGTGCAGAACTTGCGTCATCTTCAACCATTTTTGCGTCTTTAGCTAGAATGTAAGTGAAGCCAGCATCTAGAGTTAGTTGCTCAGACCATTGATATCCAGCACCAATGCTTAACCAAGTGCGGTCTGTTTCTGGGATCGTTGCCGTACGGTGCTCATCGCTTACCGCTGAAGTATCGTATGCGATACCAGAGCGTAGAGCTAACTTAGGCGTCATTTGGTAAGTCGTACCAACTGCAAAACGGTAGTTGTCTTCCCAGTTCTCTTGTTTGATTTCTACGCTGTTTTCACCCGGAAAATCAGCAACAAGCTCTTTAAAACTGCTCCAGTTTGTCCAGTTAATGCTTGCGTGAACCGCGACTTTATCTGTCAATTGGTGGAAACTTGCAAGTTCTGCTGTAGCAGGAAGCGCAAGATCCATAGAGCCTGCATCTTTCTTATTTGGTTGACCGAAGTTAAAACCGTGACCGTTAGCATGACCTGATAGAGTTAAATCAACTTCTGATTTGTAGGTAAAACCAAGGCGGTTGTTTTCGTTGATTTGCCAAGCCGTACCGACTTGCCAACCCCATGCGGTGTCATCGCCTTCCATGTATTTCAGAGCGTCGCCTTTTGATACTCCAATCTGTTGAATAGAAGTTGCTGATACCGCACCAAAACTGCCTTCAGCCATGATGTAACGAACACCACCACCAATAGATACATTCTCAAGTACTTGGTATGCCGCGTTTAAGTTTAGCTCCATTGTGGTAACACTGGCTTCGTTACCGTGGTTAGCACCACCGAAGTCTGTACCTAGGTCTGTTTCCATACCGTAGTTAGTACCAGCAGCAAAACCTAATGCAAACTTGTCGTTGTACTTATGAGAAACATAAAAGTTTGGAATCACTGCACTATGAGCGAAATCGCTAGAATTTGAAGGTGTAGATGTGCTACCTGATGTTGAAGTACCGTCGATATCAATATTTGGATCAACATAGATAGCGCCAACAGAAACCTGTGTGCCTTCTAGATAAGTAAGAAGGGCTGGGTTGCGCCATTGTGAACCAGCGTTGTCTGCGATTGCAGCTTCACCAGCGTATGCGCGGCCTAGGCCTGTTGCCGAGTATTCTGCTAGTTGAAAACCTGCCGCGTGAGTTACGGTAGAAGTCGAAAGTAGTCCAACTGCCACAGCAGCAGATAGAAGAGTCTTATTCATTTTCATTATTATGTTCGCTGAATCATAAGTATTTAGTGGCGTGATTCTACTTTTAGAGTCATTACTTTAAAAATGAAATTCGAATAAAACAGTGTTTTAGGGATTTAATGAGTAAATGTGTTTAATTATTAGAGAAATAATCTAAATGTTTCTGCTGTGTTGCGAAGTTTGAGCGTACACTTGTAGTCATATATTGACCTTGCAGGCTACAGTTGTAAGCTTAAATTGATGTAGGTCAGTGGTTTAGGTAATAAAAAAGGGTCGCATAATGCGACCCTTTGGGGATTACTTATTAGCTTATATTAGAAGCTACGGCTGTATTGAAGACCAACTAAGATAGCATCAGCATGAGTTGTTGCTTCTATTGATGAAATTGTAGTTCCTGATATTTCAGTAGTTTCATTGACTTTTACATCATCACCCAGTAGGTAAGTGAAGCCGAAATCTACGTTTGAAGCTGTATCAATGTGGTATGTGAAGCCAGCAGAGAACCATTGACGATCAGAATCTGGTACCGAAACTGATGTAATACTATCTTGGGCACTTGTGTCGTACATGTAACCGGCACGTAATGTCCAATCTTGATTCATGTAGTAAGTTGTACCAAGAGCGTAATGCATCCCATCTTGCCATTTATACTCATTTAACTCACCGGCTTTGTCAGCCTCTAGTACGTCAAATGCGCTCCAACCAATCCATTGAACGCTGTAGTGAACAGCAAACTTAGAGTCTGGTAGCATATGGTAACCAGAGAACTCAATCATGCTAGGTAACGGCATGTTTAATGTATCGTTTTTGTATGTTGCGTTAACAACATCTCCTGTTGCTGGGTTCACTCCAATACCAGTAATATCACCTTCAGCTTCTAGAGTTGGGCTGTAACGATATGCTAAGCCAAATCTATTGTCTTTATCTAGCTCGAAAACTGTACCCAAGTTAAAGCCTACAGCCCAACCGTCAGCGTCTGCATCTAGAGCTGTGTATTCTTGAACACCTGTAGGGTTTGCTACATTATTAGGCAGCGTAATTTTACGCTCAAGCTTACCTTGTCCATAGATGAAGTCTAAACCTGCACCAAAGCTCCACTGTTCATTCAAACGGTATGAGCCAGCTACCCCTAAGTTCATACTTTTAACGTCAGTTAGGCCACCATATTCAGAACCTGCAAACGAATCGTCAAACTCAGTTTTAGTACCAAAGTTAGTGTAGGCATTGACGCCCCATGCAAATTGGTCATTAACAGGCACAATTAAGTGGATGTTAGGTGCGATAGAAGTATCACCCGCATCATCATAGTTTGAAGGTGTTAAACCAGTTAATGCGCTAGTGTAAGTGGCATCTTTGACTTCAATTTTCGAAGTGATCGAAGTGAAACCTAAAGATAGTTCAACTTTATCAAACAGTGCCATTGCCGCTGGGTTACGAGCCATTACTGACGCGTTATCTGCGATTACTGCATCACCAGCAAAAGCACGGCCAAGGCCGGTAGCTGATTGTGCGTTAAGTTGGAAACCTGCTGCCATCGCTTGCGAAGACGCCAGTGTAATTGTTACTGCTAAAAGAGACTTTTTAAACAGACGCGTGTTGTTGGTAGTCATTCATTTATTCCTTTATATATCCGCCTCTACAGGGCGATTAATTTGAGCAATTGCTCAATGGTGGCTGATCCTATTCGCAAGTATACGATATACAAATCCGACCATTGGGAATTTTGAGTGGAAAATTATGGAAATGACGCCTATCTGGCACGAAAATGGTGTGAAATGCTGTTTTTTAGAGTTTTAACTCTAGAGGTATTGGTGGTGTGAATGGTTTTGTGGTTTATTTATAAATAAAGCCCAGCAATATCAGTAATATAATTGCTGGGCCTTTTGTGACGGGGCTTTAAGAGCGAATTAGCTCATTGGTTTGATCATTTTTGTCAGCTTTTCGGCGATTTTGGAAACATCCTCACCATTTTCACCCACAAGGATTAAGCTGCTGCCATCTACGGGTGTTACCGAGCCGGACATGCCTTTTTCATCAAAATCGATAGGTTTGTCTGTTGGAATACCGGTTAAAAACAGTGTTACTTTGCCTTTTGCGCCTTGGAAGACCATATGTACTGCGTTGGATTTACCAAAGCCACAGTGGTTTAGGTAATAAACATGGTAAGGGAAAGCGTCATCAAACTGAAAAGCAAATGGGTTCATTTTTGCGTTGATCTGCTGCGATGTAACCTGTTCATCGATGCTACTAACAAAACTCTTCTCATCAACAACATGCTTCATCGCTGTATCAACTAAACTAGCTTGCGCAGGTGAAACGAATGCATTTCCCCAATTCACTTGGCCAACTAATAAACCTGCAACGAATGCTACTGAGGCGGCCATTGCCATTGCTCGTCTCGCAAACGTTGGCCTTACTACTTTGCTTTCTTCGCTTGAGGTCTGATTGAACAGAATACGATCAGCAAGATCGTCTGGCACATCCACATTCATCGCAGAGTGGATCTGTTTATCAAGCGCTAGTACATCGTCTAAGAAGTTACTATTGGCTTCGCTATTCGCGGTCGCATCAACAATATCTTGTGTACGTTGTTTAGGTTCCGACAATACACGACGACGAAATTCCAAATCATCCATTATGTTGCCCCCTCTCTGCCTCTTCTGTATCCAACAGCTCTTTCAACTGATTTCGAGCTCTGAATAAACGTGTCATCACCGTGTTTTTGTTGAGATCGAGAATATCGGCAATCTCATCACCACTAAAACCACCAATCACTTGCAAGAAGAGAGGTTCACGGTAATCAATTTCAAGTTTCATGATCTGGGCTTGCAACCACTGATGCTGATGGTGCGGGTCATCACTGACACTAGCATCGTTACCGTGATCGTCGATATCAACCAGATCAAACTGTTTGCGTTCAAAACGTCGAGCGTTCTCGCGTCTCAAGATGGTAATCAGCCAAGATTTGGCGGCTTTTTCATCTTGAAGGCTATCGAGTGACTTCCATGCACGAAGGCAAGTTTCTTGAACTAAGTCTTCGGCAATGCTTTTGTCTTTGCATAACCAATAGGCGTAGCGAAAGAGGTCACGATGATAGGCGCGCACAAGTGCTTCGTATTTTCTTTGTTTGTCCATATCAGAGTTGACCGGACGCTTGGCTGTTTTCTTTCCAAACATTTTTATTATTGACACACGAGCCTCCATAATTGCTCTGCGTATAGCTGTCCTCTATACGTTGTGCTTCGTTTTTATATTTTTAGAGCTAACGATCGGCAGGAAATCGTAAAATCACATTAAAATTGATCTACTTCAAAATCTAAGGCCTCGAACCCGTTATAGTACACCTTGTCGTCTAGTTAGTCATTCGTGGCTAGCATGTTGAGCAAGACGACACTTCCTTTTGAAGGCTGACTTTACTTTCTCCTAATCAGGAAACTGATTATTTCAATTGGCGCTAAGTTAATTGCTTTATATACATTCCAACCACACAGCTTTGTGTGGTTTTTTTTTGCCTTCAGAAAATACTCTGATACAAAACCATCGACTCTTTACCCACACATAACAGTCTCAACTAGCAATAGTTTAGTCTCTTAGGACAACCTTTCCCCCAAAAAGGTTCGCCTGAATGTGCAGTTATATTTTCAAACAGTGAGATACTCGTATCACGTTTATTTAAACGCTCGTTTGATTTAATTAACAACTTCTTTACAATGCTTCAGGTCAGACCTCTTAACTTTAAGGAGAAAGCATGGGCAAACAGGAAGTCAAAACGCGTTCTGGAGAACGTGTTGCCGTTGTCGCTGGATTACGAACCCCATTTGCTCGTCAGAGCACAGAATTTAGCCAAGTGCCTGCGGTTGACCTAGGCAAAATGGTTGTGAGCGAAATGCTTGCAAGAACGGATGTCGATCCTGCGCTTATCGAACAAGTTGTGTTCGGCCAAGTAGTGCAAATGCCAGAAGCGCCGAACATTGCGCGTGAAATCGTGTTGGGCACAGGCATGAACATCAATACCGATGCCTACAGTGTCACACGAGCATGTGCGACCAGCTTCCAAGCGGCAGTTAACGTGACCGAAAGCATTATGGCTGGCACGATTGATATCGGTATTGCGGGCGGTGCGGACTCTTCTTCTGTATTGCCTATCGGTGTTTCGAAAAAGTTAGCGGCAAATCTATTAGCGCTGAGTAAAACGAAAACTATGGGTCAAAAGCTGAAAATTCTTAAAACACTTTCCGTAAAAGATTTGATGCCAGTACCACCTGCAGTTGCTGAATACTCGACCGGTTTATCCATGGGACAAACGGCTGAGCAAATGGCTAAGACGCATGGTATTACTCGCGAAGCTCAAGATGCACTTGCTCACCGTTCTCACTCTTTGGCTTCTCAGGCATGGAAAGAAGGCAAGATTAAAGACGAAGTGATGACGGCATTCCCGGCACCTTACAAAAAGTATCTAGCGGAAGACAACAACATTCGCCACGACTCAACGGTTGAAGGATACGCCAAGCTACGTCCTGCTTTTGATAGAAAGTACGGCAGTGTAACGGCAGCCAATGCTACGCCACTGACTGATGGCGGTGCAGCAGTGATGTTGATGCGCGAAGGTAAAGCGAAAGAACTAGGCTTAGAAGTGCTTGGTTATATTCGTGGTTATGCGTTCTCAGCGAATGGTGTTGAAACAGATATGTTGATGGGCCCGACTTACGCGACCTCACAAGTATTAAAGAACACCGGTTTAGAGTTGTCAGACCTTACACTGATCGAGATGCATGAAGCATTCGCTGCCCAAGTTTTGGCTAACGTTAAAATGTTCGCGAGCGATGAGTTTGCACAGAAGAATCTTGGCCGCGACAAAGCGATCGGTGAGATTGATATGGAGAAGTTCAACGTGCTGGGTAGCTCGATTGCTTACGGACATCCGTTTGCAGCGACTGGCGCGCGCATGATGACTCAAACATTACGTGAACTGAAACGTCGCGGTGGCGGCTTGGCATTGAACACAGCTTGTGCGGCTGGTGGTTTAGGTGCAGCAATGATCTTGGAGGTAGAATAATGTCTACGACTCTTGATGCAACAACAGAAAAAGAAACAGTCGCTCAACCAGATTCAACCTCTGCGACTGAATCAACCAAAAAGAAAGCGACAGCATTTACTCTCAATATCGATGAGCAAGATATTGCTTGGTTAGCGATTGATGTACCAAACGAGAAAATGAACACGCTGCAAGCGGCTTTTGCTGAAGAAATGAAAGCCATCTTCGAGCAACTCAAAGAAAAGCAAAGCCGAGTTAAGGGCCTAATCGTTCATTCTCTTAAGCCAGATAACTTTATCGCTGGTGCTGATGTAAGAATGCTTGATGCGTGTAAAACGGCTGACGAAGCACAGTCTCTGGCTCGCCAAGGGCAGGAGATGTTCCAAACGCTTTCTGAACTACCGTACCCAGTAGTCGCAGCGATTCACGGCCCATGTTTAGGTGGTGGTTTAGAGCTTGCACTGGCGTGTGATTACCGTGTATGTACCGATTCAGATAAGACTCGCGTTGGTCTGCCAGAAGTACAGTTAGGTCTGTTACCAGGCTCTGGCGGTACACAGCGTCTACCTCGCCTTATTGGTTTGCTGCCATCTCTTGACCTAATCCTTACGGGTAAGCAACTGCGCGCTAAGAAAGCGAAATCGCTCGGTGTTGTCGATGCTTGTGTGCCTGAAACTATCCTGCTTGAAGTCGCTAAAAGCTTTGTTGAAAAGAATACGGGCAGTAAAAAAGGTAAGCGCCTTGCGTCGAAAAGCCAAGCGTCGACCAAAGAAAAGCTGATTTCACGTAACGGCCTTGGTCGTAAAGTGATTTTTGAACAAGCTTCTAAGAAGACCAATCAGAAAACACGCGGCAATTACCCAGCAGCGGATGCGATTTTAGACGTGATTCGTTATGGCCTTGAGAACGGCTTTGATAAAGGTCTTCAGTATGAAGCGAAGCGTTTCTCAGAACTGGTTATGACTTCAGAGTCTAAAGCCCTTCGTTCGATTTTCTTTGCAACCACGGAAATGAAAAAAGAACACGGCGCAGACGCAGAACCCAAAGCGGTTAAGCGTGTTGGTGTGCTAGGCGGTGGTCTTATGGGCGCAGGCATCAGCCATGTCAGTGTTGCTAAGGCGAAAGTGCCTGTACGCATTAAAGACGTATCAAATGAAGGTGTACTGAACGCGCTTAACTACAACTTCAAGTTGTTCGATAAGCAGCGTAAGCGTCGCATTCTGAGCCGAGCGGGCCTTGAAAGTAAGATGCTTCAACTGTCTGGTGGTATCGACTTTACGAGCTTTAATCACACCGATGTGGTGATTGAAGCGGTATTTGAAGACCTCGACCTTAAGCAGTCAATGGTTGCGGACATCGAAGCCAATGCCAAGCCAGAGACTATTTTCGCGACGAATACGTCTTCATTGCCGATCCATAAGATTGCGGAGAAGGCGCAGCGACCAGAAAACGTGGTCGGTCTTCACTACTTCAGCCCAGCCGAAAAAATGCCGCTAGTAGAAGTTATCCCTCATGAAACTACGTCAGAAGAGACGATTTCTACGGTTGTTGCATTAGCGAAGAAGCAAGGTAAAACGCCGATTGTTGTGAAAGACACGGCTGGTTTTTATGTGAACCGTATTCTTGCTCCGTACATGAACGAAGCAGCGCATTTACTGCTAGCGAACGAGCCGATTGAAAAGCTCGACAGCACGTTATTGGACTTCGGTTTCCCGGTTGGTCCTATCACTTTATTAGATGAGGTGGGTGTTGATATCGGTGCGAAGATCATTCCGATTTTAGTGAATGAGCTTGGCGATCGTTTCCAAGGTCCTGATGTGTTCGATATTCTTTTGAATGACAATCGTAAAGGCCGCAAGAGTGGTAAAGGTTTCTACACTTACAAAGGCAAGAAGAAGGAAGTGGATAAGTCAGTTTACAAGCTGCTTAAGCTGCAACCAGATCCTAAGTTGAGCGATAACGATATCGCGATGCGCTGTGTGTTACCTATGCTAAACGAAGCGGTTCGTTGTCTAGACGACGGCATTATCCGCAGCCCTCGTGATGGTGATATCGGTGCGATTTTCGGTATCGGTTTCCCGCCATTCCTAGGTGGTCCGTTCCGTTATATGGATCAAATCGGCATTAAGTCACTGGTTGAGATGATGAACGATTTCGCTAAGAAGTACGGTGATCGTTTCGCGCCATGTGATGGCCTACTGACACGTGCTGGATTGGGTGAGTCTTTCTACAAGTAACTCTCTAACTCATTGATTAAGAAGCCCGTATCAAGCAATTGATGCGGGCTTTTCTGTTTTATGAACGAGTGTGAAAGGAATGAGATTCCCGACTCAGTCGTTCCTCCTTCTCGGGAATGATGATTGAGAGATAAAAAGTAAGTTATTGCGTTGATTAGAAAGGTGGTCAAACACACGTCAATCAAAACTACCGTCATCTCCTAAAGCGACGAAGGAGCGTAATAGGAGATCTGCTTTTGGACTGCATCCAATAAAAAAGGTTGATGCTTTCACATCAACCTTATGATTTTCATTCCAGCTTTATCAGCCTAGCTCAGTATCTTTCGGGCGTAACTGAAACTCATCAATAGAGCCAATTTCAACACCTGCTGACAGCTTCTCTTCCTCATTATGAGCATTACCGTGAGCATGCATAATCAGGCGATTTGCCGTGCGTGGTTTTAGCTGGCTAACCACAAAACGCATCATGTCTGAGCGAGTTAACCCCTTAAGGTCTTCCAATACGCGCTCTCTCTGGTTGAACTCAACATCCTTATTGCCTATCGCAACCCATAAGCGCTGAGCTCGCCCTCGCAAAGTCGTATCTGGTGCCGAAATCTGATTCCAGAGACCGCGCTTACTGCTGTGCCATTGATAGTCGTTAAGCTCCAACAGCACCATGTAAAAGGCATTGAGGAACTCATCTATTGAAGCTAACAAGTCAGCAGGGGCGGCATTCGGTGATTGCACATACAACACAATACCAGGGTGTCGGTTGAGCGGCATATTGCCAGTACCGACCATGTAACCTAGCTGCTGCTTGGTTCGTATCTCATGGAAGAAAGTGGCCGACATCAAATGGTTTGCCAATGAATACAGCGCGATATTTTTAGGTGAAATATCAGGGCATTGGTAATAAACCAAAATTGCTGAATCATCTTGGTTACACACCACTTCACGTTGGAAGCTGCCGTTTTCACCGAGCATGATGAGCGGACGCAGTGATTCTTCGTAAGCCTGATCTTGAACACGCAGTGCATCTTTTAGCGTTTCAGCCATCTTGTGTGCATCGGCTTTTTTCCAGTCGCCATACACAAACATCTCAACATGAAGTTCCGCCAAGATTGCTTGAACAAAAGAGGAGAGCTCATCGACCTCTATCGTTTCTAGGGCTTCAATTAACACGGAATAGGGCGGGTTATTTGGTTGAAGTATCCCAGTCATTGCATTAAACAACTGCGAAATAGGGCGATCTTGCGACGCGTTGTTCCAGTTTCTGAGCAATTGATGCTTGATGGTTTCGAAGCGTGTTGGACTAAAGTCGCGTGCTTGGAAACGTTCAAGAATCATATTGAGCAGTTGTGGCTGTTTCTCGCTAAACCCGGACAGAGTGAGCGTTACACCGCCCTGATGGGTGTACATGTTGTAGCCCATTCCGGCGATTTCAGCCTGATACGTATCTTTTTCGAGTGAGTCTAAGAACATTTCTACACACAAGCGTGTTTTAACGATATTTCTTGGGCTAGCGACTGAGTGCGGGCTATCGATAGCAACATACACCACACCTTTTGGCACCCGGAATTGATGGTCTTGCAGATGCCATAGCTTAAAGCCATCGAGCTCTTCTAACAGTTGTGGGAACTTAGCGTCACCTTCGAGTTCAGTCGGGTCTAGATCGTAGCAAATAAACGGGTTTTTGCTTGGGAGTTCAAACTGCCAACCGGGGTTAATGCACGTAAAGCATTGAACTTGTTCAGCGCTAAAAGGTGTGACCGAGTAGGGAGTAAAGTACCACTTCGCTTCCCTGTCATACTCGAATCCCTGAGCAACAATGGTCGCTCGCATGTTGTCTACGGTTAAGTAAGGCAGCAAAGAACGCTGTAATTCGTCATCGAAATGCGACATTTTGTAATCGCCATACACCACATCTTGCTCTTGGTAGTGCTGCATGTTGATGACGAGGTGGCTGACGACATCAAGCGGTCTTGCTGGCTCTTGAAAGCGGAAAGCAGACTCTAAAACGGCGCGTTTTTCTAGGTAGCGCCACTCTTCTATGCCTTGTTGTTCGACTAACTTGATGTACTGAAATATCGCTTGGATGATGTTATCGGTTTTGGTTAAACCTTCTATGGTCAATGAGCAACTGACTGTGAAATCACGGTAGTTACTGCCACTCGCGCCACCACCTGCAGAGAGAGATGTTATCCAGCCTTTCTCTTTGAGTTGCATCATCAAACTGCCTTCACCTTCGTAACCTAAAAGGTGGGCAAAGAACGACAAAGGCTTAACGCCGTAGTGTTCGTCCATGCTTGGCATCGGGAAGGTTAAGATCAGTTTGCGCACTTCTTTAATCGGCTCAACGCGGACTTGTACACCCGTACTTAACTCGCCGACAATCGGAACTTCAACCTTTTTGCCTTGTAGGTTGTGATTGGTGATTGAGCTAAAGCGATCCTCAACCCAGCTTTGCATCTCATCTAACGACTGATTGCCAGACAGTGTCAGTGTCATCAAGTCAGCAGAGTATTGTTGCTGGTGGAAAGCCAAGATCTCTTGTCGAATCGTCTCGCCGTTTCTGTCACCCAACGTATCGATATTACCGACAGAAAACTTCGAGAATGGGTGATTGTGATTCACCAGTTCTTTGGTAACTTGGTACAAGCGTCGTGAGTCGTCGTTGAGTTTCATCTTGTATTCGGAGTCAACGGCTTGGCGTTCTTTGTCTAACGCTTCTTCGTTGAAAAGGGGAGCGGTAAAAAATTGGCTGAAGCGATCGAGTGCGGTTTCAAAGGCATTCAATTCAACATCAAAAAAGAAGCAGGTGTGCTCTGTTCCTGTCCAAGCGTTGTTGCTACCGCCATGCTGGCTGATAAAACTTTGGAACTCTCCGACCTTTGGATACTTTTCAGTTCCCAAAAATAGCATATGCTCTAAGTAGTGAGCTAAACCCTCTCGGTCTCTAGGGTCATCAAAATGCCCCACATTGACGGCTAATGCGGCTGCTGCTTTTTGAGCATTTTGATCCTGAACTAACAGTACACGTAACCCGTTATTTAAGGTTATGTAGCGGTATTGATGTTCATCATTTGGGCTTAAGTGCACAGGAGCATCTCCAGAGAAGGTGGTTTTTAAATTATGTACCCGATGATTCGGCGTGCAAACCTTGTGATCATATTTTGGGATATGAAGTGCTTTTTGGCGATTTCTAAATCACTTTTATCGATTTTTATCAGTAATTTATTTTCTTTTAACAAGATTGTTAAGAAAGTCGAACTCTTTGGCAAGTGACTTGATATAATTATTTATATTGACTGCGGTTTCTCTGGATTGAGAGCCAAACCTAAGTAGCGTTTCGCTGATATATGGGATATATCGACTTTCGACATGTTACGAAGACAGGATTGAACATGAAAATATTCATTATGCGCCACGGTGAAGCAGAACATTTTGCCAACTCGGATGCAGAAAGAGCGTTGACCAAGCGCGGGAAAATGGCTTCTCTTGCCGTGGCACAAGCTGCAAATGAGCAGGGGATTAGTCAATTCGATAAAGTGCTGGTGAGCCCATATTTAAGGGCACAAGAAACGTGGTTAGAGATCTCTCAGGCGTTTTCTGGAAAGAAAGTAGAAACCTTTGATGATATTACGCCTTATGGAATGTCCGACGATGTGTTTGATTTGACCTTAGCAATGGCTGAAGTAGAAAAACTAGAGACCATTTTATTTGTTTCTCATTTACCTCTAGTTGGCTACCTAACTGCAGAGTTTGCAACAGGCATGGCGCCGCCTATGTTTCCCACTTCGGGCCTAGCGTGTATCGACTTCAACCTTGAGACACAAAAAGGTGAGTTGCTTTGGAACATCAATCCATAAGCTCGTTGAGCTCTGTTTGATGACAAAGTTGCAGACAATTAGAAAGGGCATCTCAATATGATTGGGATGCCCTTTGTTGTTTTTTGGTGAGAGAGAGTTTGTTAACCAGAATTACTTCTCAGGAACCGAAAGCAAGACTAACAGCGCGCCATTGCCGCCAAACTCTAACGGCGCTTGGTGGAAAGCCATCACGTCTGGGTGCTGTGCTAACCACAAAGGCACCTTCTGTTTAAGGATGTGTTTACCGATACCGTGTTGAACACAGGCACACGCCACGCTCTCTTTCACGCAGTGCGCAATCATCGCGCCAAGCTCACGTTTGGCTTCTTGTTGAGTCATACCATGCATATCGAGATACACGTCAGGCACGTAGACACCACGACGGAGGCGCTTGACCTCATATTTAGAGACATCATCACGCGCATAACGCGTCGGACCGTCTTCGCTAAGATGCGGAATGAACTCATCCGAGAAATAAAACTCGCTATCACTGGCTTGTCTTGCCGTTCGAGTAATTTCTTTTTGCTTGGCATTTCTTTTTGGCTGCTGGACTATGGTATCCTGTTGCAACTTTTTAACGCCCTTTACTGCATCGTTGAACAGGGCGAAATCGTCATCGAAGTCGGTGTCTTTTTTGCTCATCAGGTTATGAATTCTAATTAGAAACGTAATTAGCAGTATTGTAGCGCTTTTCGGAGACAATTTTGGATAAGATTTTTGTAGAAGAAGCGGTATCAGAACTACACACGCTTCAAGATGTGATTCGTTGGACTGTTAGCCGCTTTAACGCAGCGGGCCTATTTTATGGTCACGGCACTGATAACGCGTGGGATGAGGCAGTACAACTTATCTTACCTACTCTTTATCTGCCGATTGATGTTCCTTCGCATGTGATGAACTCTCGTCTAACGAGCAGCGAACGTCTACGTATTGTTGAGCGCGTAATCAAGCGTATTAATGATCGTACACCAACGGCTTACCTAACCAACAAAGCTTGGTTCTGTGGTCTTGAGTTCTTCGTTGATGAGCGCGTTCTTGTGCCTCGTTCTCCAATTGGTGAGCTGATCGAAGCTCAATTCCAACCTTGGTTAACTGAAGAGCCAACTCGCATCATGGATATGTGTACGGGTAGTGGTTGTATCGCTATTGCTTGTGCTCACGCATTCCCAGACGCTGAAGTAGATGCGATTGATATCTCTACTGACGCATTGCAAGTTGCAGAGCAGAACGTTCAAGATCACGGCATGGAGCAGCAAGTGTTCCCAATCCGTTCAGATCTTTTCCGTGATTTGCCAAAAGAGAAATACAACCTGATCGTATCTAACCCACCTTACGTGGACGAAGAAGATATGAACAGCCTGCCAGATGAGTTTACTCACGAGCCAGAACTTGGCCTAGCAGCGGGTACAGACGGTCTGAAATTGGTTCGTCGCATCTTAGCTAATGCACCAGACTACCTAACTGACGACGGTATTCTTATCTGTGAAGTTGGTAACTCAATGGTTCATATGATGGATCAGTACCCAGAGATTCCATTCACTTGGATTGAATTCTCTAACGGTGGTCATGGCGTATTCATGATCACTCGTGAGCAGCTTGTTGCTTGCGCTGATGAGTTCTCTATCTACAAAGACTAGGTTTCAATTATTAGGTTAGTGCCCCTATCTTAGGGCTGTAAGCTTAGAACCTGACATCTAGTAAGACGTTCGATTTGAAACGTTTTTATTTAAACGCCATGCAGCAATGCATGGCGTTTTTTATTGCCTAGATTAAAGATGTTTGCATTTATATCGAAGACGTTAAGCGCAATATTTAGTTGATTAATATGAGGGCTTATTACATATTGGTGTTTAATATTTAGTCGTTTTAGTGAGTTAAGGAGGATTCACGATGAGCTTTGATACATGGATTTATTATTTATTAGCGGTGCTAATTTTAACGGCATCACCAGGCCCAAGTTCTTTATTGTGCATGACCAAAGGTGTGCAATCTGGCTTTAAATTATCGATATTTACTGCCTTGGGGAGCTTAACTGCGATTACTGGTATTTTAACTTTATCGTTTACCGGGCTAGGGGTAATTATTGCTTCGTCTGAAGTGGTATTTAATGTCATAAAATGGACTGGTGCAGCTTATCTGATCTTCCTCGGTTGGAAGTCTCTGCGCTCTAGCCAACAAGATTATGACAAGTTATCGGATCAACAAGGCGGTGCTCAATCTGTCAAAGAAAGCGCTGCGCAGCATTACTTAAGTGGCTTTATTGTTGGCGCGAGTAACCCCAAAGCTATCTTGTTTTTTACTGCACTTTTCCCACAGTTTATTGATCCCTCAATTGCGCTATTACCACAGTTTACCGTGTTTGCTTTTACCTTCGCAGTGATGGAATTGTCTTGGTTATTGGTGTATGCCTACTTGGGGGCGAAGTCGTCAAATTGGTTGTTTGCGAAAGGTCGAGCCAAGGTCTTTAATCGTGTCACTGGAGGTGTCTTTATTGGGGCTGGCGCACTGCTTTCGACGACCAGTCGAGCATAACTTTCTGTTTTATCAGAGAGGTGAATGGTTACAGAATATTCTTGATGCTGTCATAAAAGGTTAATATTAATGTGCTTGCTGCTTTTGGCGAAAAGCCGATATATTGTAGTTACACCATCACGTTCTCAAGGAGAGACATATGCAGCATCAAGAAATGATTCAACACAGTAACTTTGGCGTAATCAGTCGTACTTGGATTTTCTCTACCCTTTCTCTAGTGGGTATTCTTGCTCTAATGTAGTCAGCTTCATGGCTCTATAGTTTTAGTTTTTATTATGAAATCACTTGTTAAAAAGTCTTCAAAGTCAGAACTCTTTCTCTTATAAATGTGGCTTTTCTCATCAGGCTAGCCACTTAACTTTTTCTTAGTCATCTTCTTCTAGCAAGCATCCCCCAGTAATTTACTCCTAGTCACCACTTTCTTCTTGTGGAATGGTTTATCACCTTACCTCTATAAACAAGCGCCATCGCACTTCTGAAGTTGTTACGAAACTGTGATAATCTTAAGTTATCTTTTATCTACAGTGTATCTCTCATGTCTGTCTGGGATTCTATTTCATTTAACAATCGATTTACTGCATTACCTCGACTGTTCTATACCCCAATTCAACCTACACCGCTCAGCAATGTCCAATGGCTCGCATGGAATCATAAGCTTGCGGATGAACTCGGTTTTTTGTCATTTGATGATGCTTCCGAGGAATTGCTTGAAACGTTATCTGGCAATGTTGAACCTGAGCAGTTTTCGCCTGTAGCAATGAAATACGCAGGCCACCAGTTTGGTTCTTATAACCCGGATTTAGGTGATGGAAGAGGGCTGTTATTAGCTCAAATTGTCGCGAAAAGTGGCGAAACGTTCGATTTACACCTTAAAGGTGCCGGTAAAACGCCCTATTCACGTATGGGCGATGGACGCGCTGTTATTCGATCAACCGTTCGTGAGTACTTATGTAGCGAAGCGATGGCAGGGCTCAATATCCCAACCACTCGCGCGTTGGCTATGATGACCAGCGACACACCGGTATATCGAGAGAAGCAAGAGTGGGGCGCATTGTTGGTGCGTGCTGCCGAATCACACATCCGTTTCGGTCACTTTGAACATCTGTTTTATACCAATCAGTTGGCTGAGCATAAGTTGCTGGCCGATAAAGTCATTGAATGGCACTTCCCTGAGTGTCTCGATGAAGAGAAACCCTACGCTGCTATGTTTAATCAGATTGTTGACCGTACCGCGGAGATGATTGCGTTGTGGCAAGCGAATGGTTTTGCTCATGGCGTGATGAACACCGATAACATGTCGATCATCGGGCAAACTTTCGATTATGGTCCGTTCGCGTTTCTTGATGAATATGACCCAAGATTGATCTGTAATCACTCGGATTACCAAGGTCGTTATGCTTTTAACCAGCAGCCAAGAATAGGGCTTTGGAACCTGTCGGCACTGGCTCACTCACTTTCTCCGCTGGTGGATAAGGCCGACTTAGAGGCGGCTTTAGAGCAGTACGAACCGCAAATGAACGGTTACTTTAGTCAGATGATGCGTCGTAAGTTGGGGCTACTTTCGAAACAAGAAGGCGACAGTCGTTTGTTTGAATCTATGTTCGAGCTGATGTCGCAAAACAAAGTCGACTACCCAAGGTTCTTTAGAACGCTATCGAACCTAGACACCTTGTCGCCACAAGAAGTGATTGATCTGATAATTGATCGAGAGGCAGCAAAACTGTGGGTAGATAACTACTTACAACGCTGCGAATTGGAAGATAGCTCAGTGGTCGAGCGCTGCGAAAATATGAGACAGGTAAACCCGAAATACATCCTCAGAAACTACCTAGCTCAGCTAGCGATAGACAAAGCAGAGCGCGGTGATAGCAGCGATATTGACGCTTTGATGGTGGTACTGGCAGACCCTTATGCGGAACACCCGGATTATGAATACCTTGCGGCTCTACCTCCTGAGTGGGGTAAAGCCATGGAGATCAGCTGCTCTTCATAACCAACCAATAGCGGATTAAGCCCTAAAGATTCAGATAGAGGTCACTAAGTTGTGATCTTTATCTGTTTGTGCTTCTAACTTTACAAACATGTCAATAATCAAACAATCGGCCAGCCTATACACTATGTGAATAAGTTGTAAATTTAATAGGTTTGGGCGATGCCAACAAATACTCGAATTCTCGTGGTGGATGATGATCAAGAAATCCGCGAGCTGCTGGAAGAGTACCTCACAAAATCTGGTTTCGATGTTTCTTCTGTGGGAGATGGTGTTGAACTAGAAGCTCATCTGCAAAACCAAGGTTATCCAGATCTGATTCTGCTTGATGTGATGCTACCCGGTGACGATGGTTTTACCTTGTGTCAACGCGTCCGTAAGCAATCGAATGTGCCTATCATCATGCTGACTGCCGTATCGGATGAAACCGACCAAATTATCGGCTTAGAAATTGGTGCTGATGATTACATTGCCAAGCCGTTTAGCCCTCGTCAGTTAATGGCGCGTATCAAAGCGTTGTTGCGCCGCGTTCAAGTGGTGGATGACAAGACAAGTGATGCATTGCCAAAACAGATTGTTTTTGGTGATTGGACGCTTGATACGTTAGCGCATCGAATTTCCCACAATGAAAACTCGGAAGAGATGGATTTGTCGGGCAGTGATTTTTCTCTGTTGATGTTGTTCTTAACTCGCCCTAACGAAGTTCTCGACCGTGACACTATCTCATTCGCGACCAGAGGCCGTGAAGCGTTGCCTTTTGAGCGAGGCATTGATGTGCAGCTTAGTCGTCTGAGAAGCCGATTGGGCGACAGTGGCAAGTATCCTCACTACATCAAAACCATGCGCGGTAATGGCTATATCCTCGCTGTGCCTGTTCAGTATGAACACTGATAATCAAGTGATGTTAATGAGCACCTCGGCAATGAAGTATTTCCTATGAACGGGTTGAGTCGGTTAAAGCCAAACTCTTTGGTTGCCAGAACATTGTTACTGACCTTGTTAGCTGTGGTGATAGCTCAAGGTATCGCAACGTCTATTTGGTATAGCGAATCCAAACACAAAGAACTGGAGGGGATTCGTTCTGCCTCTTCAAGCATGGCCAATATGTTTGCCTCGACGGTGACTTTCTTCCAGTCTCTGCCCGTTAAATATCGCCATATCGTGTTGGATCAAATCCGCAATATGGGCGGTACGCGCTTCTTCGTTTCTTTCAATAAAGAGGCGTTGATTGTCGAACCGATCCCTGATACCCGTTTAAAAACCGCCTCGATTGAAGCGATAGAAAGTGTTTTGAGTAGCAAGCTCAATAAAGTCGAATCAGTGCGGGTTGATTTCTCTCGCCCTGAACATCTTCGTTTGCTTAAAAATGACATCTACTTGAGCGATCTCCCACGATCGTGGGCACATCATACTTTAACCTTAGAACCTCTTAACCCTCCTATTCTGGTTGTTCAGATAGAATTAGCCAGTCATGAATGGGTGTATATCGCCGCGTTGTTGCCTGCGCCTTACGTCAAACTCGACGATACGATTCTCGGCAGAGAACAGGTGATCTTCTTAGTTTCCTCGACCCTCATTCTTTTGGTTTTGACTTACTTGATGATTCGTCGGCAAGTACGCCCTCTTAAAAAATTAGCAAGAGCGGCCAATGAGATGAGTATGGATATTCAGCAGCCGCCACTTAACGAAGAGGGGGCTACTGAGCTGGTGACGGCGACCCGAGCGTTTAATCGAATGCAGCAACGGATTCGTCGCTATGTTGCCGACCGTGAGCACCTTTTCTCTGCAATCTCACATGATTTAAAGACACCAATAACACGGCTTAGACTACGAGCCGAGCTATTGGAAAGCGAAGTAAAGAAAGACAAGTTCAATAAGGATTTGGATGAGCTTGAGATGATGGTTAAGGGCGCTTTACAAGCGGTAAGAGATACCGACCTTCACGAAAACAACGCCATTATCGACCTCAATGAGATGATGCTCTCCGTGATTGAACTGCACAACCAACATCAAACCTTGGTTGAGTTTGAGCCCATTGTGGTTGACCCGTTAGTCGCCAAACCATTAGCCATTAAACGTGTGCTGACCAATCTTATCGACAACGCTGTGAAATATGGGACATCAGCTGAAGTCGATATTAACAGTGATTCGGTGTGGGTTATCGTGACTATTCAAGATCACGGAAAAGGTATTCCTGAAGACAAGTTAGAGTTGGTGTTTGAACCTTACTTCAGGCTCGCCACTGACGACCAAGGACACGGTTTAGGGCTTGGAATCTGTCGAAACATCCTACACGGACACGGCGGAGATCTCATTATTCGTAACTCCCCTCAAGGCGGCTTAGAAGCTAAAGTCTATATTCCACACGGCCTAGAAGTTTAATGTAACAATTGTGTTACATTGAGCTTACCTTTTGTTTCAATCTTACAAATCAGAATAAGTAGACTCTGTATTGAACCGGACGTCGAGTCCGCTAAAACATGGAAGATAATAATGAAAATCAATAAAACCCTACTTACTCTATCTCTTCTTGCTGCCTCAACATTTTCTCAAGCTGGTGAAGTGGAAGTGCTTCACTGGTGGACTGCCGGTGGCGAAGCGAAATCCGCAGCTGTACTGAAAGAGATGATTGAAGAACAAGGCCATACTTGGAAAGATTTCGCTGTTGCTGGTGGCGGCGGTGAAAGTGCGATGACTGTTTTGAAAACTCGAGCAGTGTCGGGCAATCCTCCATCTGCGGCGCAGATTAAAGGTCACGATATTCAAGAGTGGGGTGGTTTAGGTTTTCTAACGTCTCTCGATGCAACTGCGAAACAAGAAAAATGGGATGAGTTACTGCCAGAGGTGGTAACCAAAGTCATGAAGTGGGACGGCGAATATGTGGCGGTTCCTGTCAACGTTCACCGTGTTAACTGGCTATGGGCGAACCCTGTTGTTTTAGAAAAATCAGGCGTGACGGTTCCAACTACGTTAGATGAGTTCTTCGTTGCTGCAGACAAGATTAAAGCGGCTGGCTTCATTCCACTGGCTCACGGTGGTCAACCTTGGCAAGACGCAACCGTATTCGAAGCGGTGGCTCTCGATGTACTAGGCAGTGAAGATTACAACAAAGCGTTCGTTGATCTTGATATGGACGTATTATCGGGCGACAAGATGGTGGAAGTGTTCACCAAGTTCAAAAAGATGCGTGACTACATCGACAGCAACTCGCCAGGTCGTGATTGGAACGTCGCAACTTCAATGGTTATCAATGGCGAAGCCGCGATGCAAATCATGGGTGACTGGGCGAAAGGTGAGTTTACTGCGGCAGGTAAAGTGCCGGGTAAAGATTACATCTGTGCCCCAGCTCCGGGTACTGACGGCCAATTTACCTTCAACATCGATAGCTTTGCGTTCTTTGAGTTAAGCGATAAAGAGAACCAAAAAGCGCAGCAAGATCTAGCGAAAACCATTCTTACTAAAGATTTCCAAGAAGTCTTCAACCTTAACAAAGGTTCTATCCCTGTACGTCTAGATATGGACATGTCTAAGTTCGACCAATGTGCGTTGGATTCAATGGCAACCTTCAAAGCGAGTGCGAAATCTGGCGATCTTGTTCCGAGTATGGCTCACGGCCTAGCGACAACAAGCTACGCTCAAGGCGCGATTTACGACGTGGTAACCAACTTCTTCAATGAAAAAGATGCCGATCCAAAACAAGCGGCGGCTAAGTTAGCGAAAGCTGTGAAAGCGGCTATCTAATATAACTTGATAAGCGACACACAACGCACGTGAGTGACGGGTTGTGTTGCTTTACCAAACCCCCAGGGTGGGTAGGCTCGTAGGGAGCCTATCTACTCTTCACTCCCAATTCTGATATGCGTGATGCTGATGTGGTGCCGAAAGGTAAGCCATTGGCTCGATTGTGCAACAAGGATAAGTTATGGAGCATGTTTTGACTGAGTCGACTCCAAAACCCACAAGGAGCCAGCCTGCACCGAAACCGAGTTTTGCTGACAGGTTACAACATTGGTTACCTAAAATTGTACTGGCGCCGACCGCGTTAGTGACCGTGGTGTGTATCTACGGCTATATATTCTGGACGGCGGCGCTGTCGTTTACGAATTCTCGATTTTTACCGAGCTTCAACTTTGTTGGTTTAGCTCAATATGAAAAGCTGATGGACAACGATCGCTGGATCACCTCAATCACCAACCTCGGTGTGTTTGGTTTTCTGTTCATGGCGATTGCTATCTTGTTGGGTGCGGGTTTGGCGGTATTGCTTGACCAGAACATCCGTCAAGAAGGCGCGATTCGTACCATTTATTTATACCCAATGGCCTTGTCATTCATCGTGACGGGTACCGCTTGGAAATGGATTCTCAATCCGGGTCTTGGCATTGAAAAACTGATGCAAGATTGGGGCTTTACCGACTTCAAATTCGATTGGTTAGTCGACTCTGAAATGTCGGTCTATACCTTGGTTATCGCAGCACTTTGGCAGTCGTCAGGCTTCGTGATGGCGATGTTCTTAGCCGGCCTTCGTGGCATTGATTCTTCAATCATCAAAGCCGCTCAAATTGATGGGGCAAGCTTACCCACTATTTATCTGAAAATCATTCTACCTTGCTTGCGCCCTGTGGTTTTCAGCGCGGTGATCATCACCTCACACATTGCGATTAAGAGTTTCGACCTTGTGACCGCGATGACAGCGGGTGGCCCAGGTTATTCATCGGATCTTCCTGCGCTATTCATGTACGCACACTCATTTACGCGTGGACAAATCGGCCTTGGTGCTGCCAGTGCCATGATGATGCTTGCTGGTATCTTAGCGATTCTCGTGCCTTATCTTTACTCTGAACTTAGGGAGAAAAAGTCATGATGAATAACATCAATTTTGCTCGAATCTTTATTTATTCAGCACTGCTTTTCTTCTGCTTGGTGTATCTAATGCCATTGTTTGTCATGGCGCTGACCTCATTCAAAACTCTGCCAGACATCAAGGCAGGTAACTTGATGAGCTTACCGAAAGAGTGGGTGTTTGATGCTTGGTATAAAGCGTGGGACACCGCCTGTACGGGCGTGAAATGTGAAGGCATCAAAGGCTACTTCTGGAACTCGTTCCAAATGGTGATTCCTGCGGTTGCGATTTCAACATTGCTCGGTGCATTCAATGGTTATGTAGTGACGAAATGGCAATTCCGAGGCTCGAATCTGTTCTTCAGCTTACTGTTGTTTGGTTGCTTCATTCCGTTCCAAGTGGTGCTACTACCAATGGCAACCATGCTCGGCAAGATGGGGCTAGCGAACACAACCATCGGCTTGGTGATTGTGCACGTTATCTACGGCATGGCGTTTACAACTCTGTTTTTCCGTAACTTCTACATCTCGATTCCGGATGAATTGATCAAAGCAGCAAAACTGGATGGTGCAGGCTTCTTTACCATTTTCTTCAAGATCTTATTACCGATCTCTACGCCTATCATCATGGTGACGGTGATCTGGCAGTTCACCGCAATCTGGAACGATTTCTTGTTCGGGGTGGTGTATTCCGGCTCAGAGACTCAGCCAATCACCGTAGCATTAAATAACTTAGTCAACACCAGCACGGGCGTTAAAGAATACAACGTCGACATGGCTGCCGCGATCATCGCCGCACTGCCAACGCTGTTGGTGTATGTCTTCGCAGGAAAATATTTTGTTCGTGGCCTAACGGCAGGATCAGTAAAAGGATAATTACCCATGGCAACATTAGATTTAAAACAGATCCGTAAAACCTATCGCAACGCGGACAACGAAACGTTAAAGGGCATCGACATCAGTATCGATTCGGGGGAATTTTTGATACTTGTCGGCCCTTCGGGGTGTGGGAAATCCACCTTGATGAACACCATCGCTGGGCTAGAGAGTATTAGCTCGGGTGAGATTGTAATTGATGGCATAGACGTGGCGCAGGTTGAACCTAAAGATCGCGATATCGCGATGGTATTCCAGTCGTACGCGCTTTATCCAAACATGACGGTACGCGGCAATATCGCTTTCGGTTTGAAGATCCGCAAGATGCCGCAACAAGAGATCGATGCTGAGGTTAATCGAGTGGCTGAAATGCTGCAAATCGAACAACTGCTTGATCGCAAACCGTCGCAACTTTCTGGTGGTCAGCGTCAACGTGTCGCTATGGGGCGCGCTCTAGCTCGTCGTCCTAAGCTGTATCTATTTGATGAGCCGCTTTCTAACTTGGATGCCAAGCTGCGTGTTGAGATGCGTCATCAGATTAAACGTCTGCACCAGAAGCTGAATACCACGATTGTTTATGTAACCCATGATCAAATCGAAGCGATGACTCTGGCGGATCGCATTGCGGTAATGAAAGATGGTGAATTGCAGCAACTCGGTACGCCGCAAGAGATCTACACCAAGCCAAATAACATGTTCGTGGCGGGCTTTATGGGTTCACCATCTATGAACTTCATTAAGACCATGGTGGATTTGGATGATGAGCAGAATCCGATCATCAAAGTAACGGGTACAGCTGAGCAAGAGCACCACATTCGATTACCACAAAGCATGCGTGAGCAAGATGGCAAAGAAGTGGTGATTGGCCTGCGCCCTGAACATATTACCGAGCAGGAAAGTGAAGATGTGTCGGCAACGACCAAGCTAGACTTGCAGTTAGAAGTGCTAGAACCAACAGGGCCAGATACGATTGCGATGGTGAAAGTGAACGACCAAGAAGTGGCATGTCGCTTGTCGCCAGAATTTGAAGTGTCAGTTGGGCAAATGGCGCCGCTGCATTTTGACTTATCAAAGGCGGTATTCTTTGATGCTCAGACTGAAGCGAGAATTGATTTTTAGTTTTTGAGACAGTAGCTCAATGAGAGTCTAAGCTTAAGCAAAGGCAGTATCACTAATTACTAATAAGTAACGTGATGCTGTCTTTTTTGTTGTTTTAGCCTGTTTTATTTCCTCACGAAAACAGAGGGATAAACGAGATAAATGGATTAACTGCAATAATATCGCCAAATAGCCTCCGTTAGCTCTATAAAGCTGACCGAGAACAGCGTAGGATCGCGCTACTTTAGACCAAATACTAGGTTGCACATTAGTGCATAAACAGAAGAATACATGAAACTAACAGCAAAACCCTCAGCTAGTAACGCTTTACTTATTTCTATTACGACACCGGACTTCAAAGGTGACGAAGCAAAAGAGTCTCTTGCCGAACTTGCTCGCTTAGTAACAACCCTAGGGTTTAAAGTGGTCGGTACACAATCACAGCACCACAGTTCAACACAACGACAAAACGTGTTGGGCGCAGGTAAGCTTGCAGAAATTGCACACCTCACCGGTTACCAAGGTTCGATTGAAGAAGCAGAAGATGAAGATTTTATCGATGAATCTTTTGATTTTCGCGCTAGTATCGATGAATTAGATTTTGATGATCTTCCATCTGAAGATGTGGAGTTTGGTACTGCTGATGTTGTGGTATTTGACTGTGATTTGAGCCCTTCTCAACTGCGCAATGTTGAGGCTCACTTAGGTGTCGAAGTGTTTGACCGCACCGGTATCATCATCGAAATTTTCAGTCGCCACGCTCGCACTCGTACCGCACGTCTGCAAGTAGAAATTGCTCGCCTAAACTACTTAGTACCTCGACTTCGTGAAACAGCAGACGGTGACAAAGAACGTCAAATGGGTCAGGGTGCTGGTGAAACCTCACTAGAGCTTGACCGTCGTAAAGTACGTGACCAAATTGCTGCGCTTAAGCGTGAGCTGGTTGGCGTACAAGATGAAATGAAGAACCGACGCACACAGCGTTCGGAACTTTTCACTGTTGCTCTGGTTGGTTACACCAACGCGGGTAAATCTTCGATGATGCGTGCAATGACCGCAACCGAAGTGAGTGGTGAAGACAAGCTGTTCGCAACCCTAGATACCACGGTTCGTGCACTTCAGCCGATCACTCAGCCGCGTATCTTAGTGTCAGATACGGTTGGTTTTATCAAGAAGCTGCCACATGATCTGGTTGCTTCATTCCACTCAACGCTTGCAGAAGCACACGACGCGTCACTACTGCTTTATGTGGTTGATGCTTCTGACGTTTCATTCCGCGCACAGCTTGATGTGGTACACGAAGTATTAGCGCAAGTGGGCGTTGAAGGCAGCGAAAAACTATTGGTACTGAACAAGTGCGATAGATTGAGCGAAGAAGAACAGTTAGAGCTGATTGAAGAATTCCCAGATGCAATGCTGACCTCGACTCGTGACCCGCTCGATATCACCAAACTACACAAGTACATTGTGGGTGTGGCTGAACAAGGCATGATCGAAGAAGAGATCACGATTCCTTATTCTGGACAAGGCATTATCGGTGAGATTCGCTCAAACATGAGTGTGGTGAAGGAAGAATACGACTACGAATGCATCAAGCTTACTGTACGCTCAAGTGCAATTGATTTAGCGCGCTTGAAAAAGCGTATGCAGAAGTCTTAATTTTGTAGCGAGCCTGGCAAGAACAACCAAAAGAAAAGCGACCCGATAAGGTCGCTTTTTTGTTTCCTGTCGCTGAGTAATTAGTTACTCGTCAACCAGTCCATTTAGGTCATTTACGCCATTCTTTGAGTTGGCTTCCATCGTGCTAGTTCTGGATCAAGCTTGATGCCTTGCGAAGTCAGCAGGTTAACACGTGCTAAGTAAGCCGCACCGTGCATCAGGTGCTTAGCAAGGTCGACCGCATTACGCTGCTGGTAATCATCTAGGTAGCTGTCTTTTGCCCACGCGTTGAATGCGCCAAGTGCAGGGCCAGCCCATACTTGATAATCCATTTCACGACCTTGTTCGCCCGTGTTTGACCAGCGGCTAGAAAGCCCCAAGTACCAGCGGAAAATCAACGCCATTTTACGCTTCGGGTTGCCTTCAGCGCGTTCGATCTGTTTAGGGTCGCGCTCGTTAAAGTGAGCAACAGTACCTGCCCAGATGTCATCCAATGTTGAACGGAATACCTGCTTCTCTAGCTTTTGACGTTCTTCAACTGGAATCGCTTCAATGGAGTCGTAGCGTGTGTAGATCTCGTAAAGCTTGTTTGCACGCATTGGGAACAAGGTACCGCGCTTAACCACTTGCAGCTTCACGCCCATTTCGAACATGTCTGCTGCCGGAGCCATAGTCACGTCAGCCATTTCAGTTGTCGAAAGCAGCTTACGTGTGTGTTCGCTCGCGCCAGCTTCAACACAGGCTTGGTTAATAGAACCAGTAACAATGTATGCCGCGCCCATGTTAAACGTTGCTAGAGCTGCGTCAGGCGTGCCGACGCCACCACCACAACCAACACGCAGCGGTGTTTTGAATTGGTACTGAGCTTGGATCTGTTCTTTCAACGCAAGAATCGTTGGTAACAGGGTAACTAGAGGGCGGTTATCGGTGTGACCACCAGAATCCGCTTCTGCAGTAATGTCATCCGCCATTGGAACCAACTGTGCTAGCTCCATCTGTTCTGCTGTGATTCGACCTTCATCAACCAAAGCTTGCAGCATTTTCACAGGAGCAGGCTGCATGAACTTGCTTGCGACTTCAGTACGGCTCACTTTTGCGATGACTTTGTTGCCAATCTGGATTTCGCCTTTTGCATCACGGCTTAGACCAGCAGCACGATAGTGAACAATTTGCGGTGTTAAACCTAAGAAGGCTGAAGCCTCAACCGTTTTCACTTTGTGCTTCAAAAACAGCTCTACACTGCCGCGCTCTAGTGCAGGTTCACTTGGGCTGTGAATCAGGTTAAACGCGTAAGGGCCGTTTGGTAGCGCTGCTTGAATACGGTTGATCGCTTGCTCAACGCGAGACGGGATTAAGCCTGCCGCGCCAAATGAACAAAGAATGCCTGCCTGACCAAGCGCAATTACAAGCTCTTCAGATGAGATGCCGTTGGCCATTGCGCCTGCGTAGTACGCGTATTTTACGCCATGACAGCGACGAAACTCTTCGTCGCCCAAGCTTTGTGTACCGAGTGCAGGAGCAAATGCGCTAACAGGTTGGCTGTTCGCTGCACTTGCTGAATCACCCGATGTAATTTCAGCTTGTTGGCTGACGCCTAAGCCTTTTTCTGGGTGGCTCACTACGTAACAAGCAAGGCTTAAGTCTTTTAAGATGGTCGACATTGCCGCGCTATCAAAATGAGTTGTGTTCTCTTCAATCTGCCAAGGCCACGGAGATAGCTTTTCGTTATTGATAGTAGTTTGAGTTGTCATAATTATTTCTTTCCTAGTTCCGTGTCAGGCTTATGCTTCTTCGATACAAATGGCGATGTCTTTCACTTCGTAAATACGCAGACCATCTTTGCTCAGGTTTGCGTCACCAACGATGGTGCGTTTGCCGTCTTCGTCTTTAACCGCTGTGATATGTACATCGAGAGACATCTGTTTGTTCAGAGGGTTAATCTGACCACGGTATTTCCATTTCACTTCAGATTGGATTTGACCGAACTTTGGATTGCGGAAGTCAGCGCCAAGATCTTTGTTTAGCGCATAGGTTTGCATCAGCTCGATGATCGCTTCGACACCTAGAGAACCTGGCATTACAGGATCTTGATGGAAGTGGAATTGGAAGAACCAATCACTTGGGTCAATCGTACGCTCAGCGTATAGGTAACCAAGACCGTCTTTACCACCATCGCTAGTGATCTGCACGGTATCGATAAAGTTCAAACGACCGCCGGCCAATTTGTAGTGCTCTTGTACTTCACCAGTAGACGAGACAGGTGCATTGAAGTAACGCGTCGTTTTGTCTAGCAGGTTGATGTTTACATCCGGCGTGCGGTTGTTATCAACGTGCCAAGGATGAGTCACCTTACCGTTGTCCAAACCCAGTTGGTCTTTCAGTGCTGCGCCTTTGAAGTAACCAAATACCGCTGTACCTTCGTAGAATGGCACGCCGTCAGTGCTCAGTTCGAAGCTAAAGCTCTGTACGATGTTTGTACCCATCATTACGGTTGAAAGCAGGCGAGAATCGTTGGTGATCGTTTTGCCACGCAAGTCGACGTTACGCAGCATTTTGCCGCTGCCGTCTAGGTTACGGAAAAACAGTTCTTCACCTGGGAAGCCTAGTGTGGTGCCCATGTAGCCAGAGATGAAGCCGTTTGGCTGCAGTGAAATCTCCATCAACACCGAGTAAGGCATCAAGGTATGGTGGCTGTTTTCATCAAAGTACCATGCATTTTCTGGCACTTCGTATTCAGCGATACACGATGAAGGTTTCTTGAAGTCGCCACGCTTGCCGTCGATCTCAACGACACGAGTGGTTAACTGCAAGTCGCCACACGGAGTACGTGGTGGAATCATCCCACGGTAGATAGAGAAATCAGGGCCGAAACATTTTTCGATGTCGCCGGTTGCGAATTCGAACATGTGGTAAGGCGTGAACGGAACCGTATCGGGTGTGCGATTTGGGTAAGCTGGAGTCACCGGCGCTTCAACGTGTTGAAGAGGAACGACACCCTTGTTTGGCGCCGTTTCTAGGTCTTCAATTTGAGCCATAAGTGGCGCATTTGCTGAAGCTTGTTGATTCACTGCTGGTGTATGGCCCAAGCTTTTATGGTCCAAGCTTTCGATAACAGGAGTCGCGACAGCTGTTTCTAAAGAAGGTAGGTAACGAGTACATTCATCGTCTTCTTTGATCATCACACCCAAGTTTTGGAAATCAACAATCACTTTGCCATTCAGCAAAATATCGATGTTAGCTTTCGCGTATGGGCGAGGGCTTAGACCAATCTCGGTCACTTCCATGCGGTAAGTCAGTTCTGCCGATTGTGGTAGAACTTGACCACGACAGCGTACTTGTTGAGGGGCATTTTCAAGCGGTTGGAAACGACCATTTTGAACAAGCGTGTGCATGCCAAGGTGCATCATGAAGAATTGCAGCAGTTGACCACAACCTTCTGCCATCAAAGAGCCAGCCATTACTGAGTCATCTTTGAAGTGACAAGGGAAGTACCAGTGCTCAGGCTCTAGCTGTTTGTGACCTTCAATCAGACCAAGTCCCCATGTGCCGCCTTGCGGTTCAACACGGCTAACCTTTTCGATCATCATGAACTTCTCTGAGCTGAAGCACAAAGAAGGCTGGTGGCGATCAGATTGGTGAGTCGGGCCAAAACACTCTGCGATGTTGGCAGTCAGCAGGTGGCGCAGTTCTTGGTGGTTAAACTGGGTTTTAGGGCAGTGCAACATAGGGTCGAAGCGTTGCTTAGTTGCCAGCTTACGAGCCTTGATTTCATCTTCAGTGTGAATAACACCTTTGCCGTCTGCTAGCTCTTCGTCAGTGAAGAAGCCTGCACAACCGTTATCCATTTTCAGGATCATCTTGTCGCCAACGAAACATTCGTACGAGAAGAAGAACAGTAGCGTGTCGCCATTGCGAGCAAAGCTGTTGATTGAGATGTCGTAACGCAGCGTATCGCCACCACGAGGCAAGTCGCCAAGGAAGGTCAGCGTACAGTCAAGTAAGCGATAAACACGCTCGCCTTTGTTTTCAAAATCGATACCTAAGTAGCTGATCAGCATTAGGTCGCACTGACCAGATTCTACCGCTACAGCCCAAGGGATTTGACCATCAACAAGATACGGTGCATCAACTGGGATGTCGTACTCTGTGGTCATGGTGCTTGGCTTGTATTCGTTCACTGTCGCGTTGAGCTTGGTTACACGAGATACCAATAGGTAGTCTGTGGTTGGTAGGCGAACGCGGCGCGAGTAGCTATCGATGATCGCGTAGTCAGGGCCAAATACATTGGCGATGTCGCCTTCAGCGTATTCAACCAGGTCATCGTAATCCCAGATACATGGTTTACGGATAGGTTTTACTGGTGCTGGTGTCGCAAGTGCGTTTACTGGCGCTGACTGAACCTGAGCTGGTTGAGCTTGCACAGGCTGAGTTGATGTTTCGGCTGAGCTATCTAAACCAGACGTAATTGCGTTTAACTGTGCTTTTAATAGCGCATCAGCCATCTGCATGCCTTGGGCTCGAGTGTGCAGGAATGCTTTGTGTACCTGTTGAGCTGCTTGCTGATTTTGAGCAAAAGCTTGGTTGTGTGGTGTTACAGACGGCTGTGATGCTGCATCCGTATTAGCGTCGATATTTGATACGCCATTTTTAGCGGATAGGACATGAGTCATATTGCTGTGGTTACCTGTTAGCTGACTGTGGCGAGTTGGCGCCAGAGTAGGGGATACTGATGTAGGAGTTTCGATGACTGGCTCTACCGCGTTCTGCGCTAATGCCTTCTTCTCTAACTCTTTTTGCGCAAGGGCTGCTTTGATGTTTGCTGTCGTTGGAATCGACGTCACTTTTGCTGCTTGTTTGCCAGAAGCTTTCTGCTGAATCGTTGCCAAGTTAGTCACTGGGGTTTGGGCAATATGTTGATAGATATCGCGACCACCAAGAGTCACTTGCTTAACCAATTGACGTTTAGCATCGCTCGCCAGTTCATTGCTTAAACGAACGGAAAGTGACTGAGATTCAACACTCGACTGGCTTAGTAGCAGCTGTGAACATTGTCCTTCGCTGATGTTGGCAACAATCGCGCTCTTAGAGCTGATATTTGGATTCAGAGACTCAAGGTTCAGGTTGAGGAGACCGTGTAGCAGGCTTGCCATGCCAGAAGCTGCAGAGCAGTGACCAACACGTTGGCTCGCTTGAGTGGTCTTGGTAACTTCTAAGTTGAGAGATACAAGCTCGTGTGACAAAGACTCAGGTGCATGGTTAAGCTCAAGCAGAGAAACATCGTTTGAGCTCATACCGACTTGAGTCAGTAACTCATCAACAACGGCGTTGTTACGCTCGCTTGAGCCAAAGGCCAAGGCGTTAATGCTGCCGTAAGCTGTGTCTTGGTTGCTCGCTACTCGACCTTCTTCCACAAGAACAATTGCACCTGCGCCTTCGCCCACATTCCAACTGCCGTCTTGCGGTTGTCCGAATTTTGGATCAAGCGACACTGGGCTCACGCTGTTCTTCAGAATCACATGTTCCGCACTGCCGCTTAGGTCGACGGCTGCAATCACGACTGCATCCATGGATTCTTGCGACATCAGGTTTTGCGCGACATCGACACAACGAGCAACTGACTGTTCAGCGGCTGAAATCGTAAAGGCAGGGCCATTAAAGTCCCATAATGAAGAGATGCGCGAAGCCATGATATTGCCGATGAAACTGGTGTATTGGTTCAGTTTGGCTGCGTCCATCACACTGTCCATCGCGATGGTTTCTAGCGATTGGTATTCGTCTTGTGTTAGCTCAATACCCATGTTGGCAAAGCTGTCAGCCAATTGGCTATGCAGGTTTACGCGTCCACGGAATTGGTGCATCTCAAGCTCAGTTTCCATCGCTACCAGTACTGCAACCTTTTGGCCTGCCACAAGCTTGGCATCTTTGATCGCTTCGTCTGCAACTTTCATCAGTAGCAACTGCTGAGAGATCAAACGGTCATCTTCATTCGGCGGTACTTTGAAGCGTAGGAAATCGAGGTCGAATTGATCGATGTAAGCCCCGTTTGGAATGCCGTGTAAACCAAACTGATTCAGCAGTTCTGGATGTTGGTCTAAACCTTTCCAGCGCTTCTTAGGCAAAGCAATGAAAGCATCGTTGTTGGTTTCAATCGCAGTGCTCAGCGCGTTGATGCTTTGCAGAGAACCGAAGTGAGACGCTAGGCCAGTAATGCTTAAATTAGACGGCTGTAGGCTTGGAGATGCCGACTCTAGAGTCTGGTTTACATGACTCTTATCTGAGTACGCTTCAAGCAGTAAGTGTGCGTTACAACCACCGAAACCAAATACAGAAACACCCGAACAGCGCTCTGAGTTGCCCGCTTTACTTGGCCAAGGTTGAACTTGCGTTGGTAGCGTCTGTGAGCCAAATAAACCTTCTGGCGACGATAGCGGCTTGTCCAAATTAATACTTGGCGGAAGAACACCTTCTTTCATCGCAAAAATCATCTTCATGATCCCCGGCATACCCGCCGCAGTCAGTAAGTGACCGAGGTTGGACTTCGCAGAGCCAATCAATGGCGGGTTAGAACCATTCAGTTTGTCAGCAAAGAAACGTTCCATTGAGGTTAGCTCAACCTTGTCACCTAACGGTGTGCCGGTTGCGTGACACTCAATTACTTCGATGCTGTCTGGTGTTAGGTTAGAAGCTTCGTAAGCGCGTTCAAAGGCTTGGACTTGTCCTTTGCTATTTGGGCTTAATACGAACTGACCACGGCCATCGTTCGACAAGCCGATTCCACTGACGACTGCGTAGATGTTGTCGCCATCACGCTCTGCATCAGCCAAACGTTTTAGGACTAAAACACCGGCACCTTCGCCAGCAAATAGACCTTTACTGTTGCTATCAAACGGAACCGACACACTGTGGTCAGGGTAAGCGTGGAAGATGGAAAAACCCATGTTGATAAAGAATGGGTCAGCACCGGATACTGCGCCCGCCAACATCATGTCGGCTTTGCCCGTGTTCAAGTAATCACACGCTAACTTCAATGAATACACGGAACTTGCACATGCGGCATCTAGGCTAAGTTGGACGTTGCCTAAACCCAATGCATCAGCCACTAACTTAGAGGCGTTGTGTGCTGCCGCACCGTTGATCGGGTTGAGGTCTTGCACGGTTTCATTGGTTGGCAGCAGTGAAAACTGGTCATTAGCCAATTTAGCTTGTAGTGCTTTCTCGACCACCGAGTGATACATCGGCAGAAACAGATCGTTTGAGCGTGTGGTTGGGAACGAAAGGGCACCCATGATCACGCCTGTGCGCTCTAAAACATCGGCATTCAGATCAATGCCAGCGTCGACTAAAGCCTTACGACTGGTGTCCAAAGCCCATAGGAAACTTTGGTCAACACCGTTGAATGACTCAGCTGTTAAGCGGTAGCCATTGCTGTCGAAATTGAAGTTTTCGATGTAGCCGCCTTTATCACAGTAAAAGCGGTCTGATTCGCCTTGCACGCCCTGATAGCTTTCAGGTTTAGCACCTAACTTTTCAGCGCTTAATGTGGTGCGAGAATCTTTTTTATCTAGCAAGTTTTGCCAAAAGTCTTTTGGCGTATCCGCTTCTGGATACTGGTTAGCAATACCAACAATCGCGATCTTATTGCACTTCACTTGCTGCTTATTCTTAGTTTGAGTTTGAGTTTGAGCTTGAGCTTGATATTGAGATGGCTTCGATTGAGAACTCATACTAGCTCTCCTTGATGATTCACTGCGCTGCCTTGAGGCACACCACGTAATTGTTTAGCGGCGGTGATCTGTTGTTCTAGCCCTTGAATAAGTGGCTCGACAGACAGTGGAATTTGATGAGTAATGAGCTGGCCAATACACTTGATGAGCGTGACAATATCGTCACCGCCTTTGGCATTGGAAGCGATTGTGCAGTATTGGTCTGCTACGTTGTCGCTACGATTGATCTTGTCGATCAATGTGCTGGTTTGACGATCGGCACCCACTTCGACAAACAGACGCGCACCTTGTTGACGTGCACTTTGGATCAACGCGGTGAAATCCAGCGTCGAACAGAAAGTGTCGGCAATCGAAAGGGCGATGCTGTCGCTGTCGATATTGATTGGTGCGCCCGTCGTTAGACCTGCTGCGCTGATAAAGCGGATATGCTTTGGCAATTCGTCGAACAGTGGTTGCGTGTAAAACTTACGCACTTGGCTATGTTGGCTCAATGCTGGTGTGGTGTGCATTGCGGTAACACGATTCGCGGCAATGCCACGTTTACCCAGTTTTTTGAGCAATGCACGACATGTGCTTTCACAACCTGCCAGTACGCAAGTGTCACCTTGGATGATAGCGAGATAAGCGCGTGGAAACTCTGGTAACAGAGCCTCAATCGCTTGCGCATCACTGCGAACCACAAAGCTGTTCCATTGGATGCTTTCGTCGCCGTTCAGCTGCCAATCTTGACGCACTGCAGTGAGTTCGCCAGAAATTGCCGTGGTGAAAATAGGGCTAGTTTGAGTCATCTCAATCAGCGCATGTGGGTTTTTCCAAACATTTAAGCTGGCCCACATGGAAGCCTCACCCTTGGAGTAACCCAAAGCGAAATCTGGCTGCACTTTGAATTCATCACATAGCAGTTGTGTTAACAGGTAACTACTGCCTACACCGGCAATTGCCAATTCACTAAGCGACATTTCTTGCGAATCTTCAGCGTAGGTTTTCTCTGCCTGCAGCATCTCTTTCAAGTTACCCTCACGTTCTAAACGAGCAAATAACTGTGGGAAATGGTGGTGAAAATCGCGCAACATACCGGGATAAACCGTGCCAACACCAGGGTAAACAAATGCAACGCCTCCTTTGCTTTGAGGCTTTGGTGAGAAACAACTGCCTGCTGGAGTCTTGTATTGGCTATTGTCAGCCATTATTTTTGGCAACGCATTTTCTAGCGCTGTGATCTCTTGCAGTGCAGCATCGATTGAAGCCGCCTGAATCACGATATTCGCACCACAGTCAGCATTGTGTTGAGCGCTTTGGAAATGACTTAGGTTTGAATACATCAAGCTGGCGATAGCAAGTTCTCTGTCTGCCGAATCACTAACGCATTTAAGCTCAGCTCTTAGTGAGGCCAACTGAGAAACCAATTCAGTTTGCTCGCAGCCAGAAACCACAAACATCAAACTCTCGCTGGATAGCAATGGCTTTGGCTCGTGCAAACCGGTCGCTTGAGTCAATATCAGGCTGGTGGCTTTTGGGCTATCGTCACTGAAAGTTAACGCAGCAACACGTGCTTTGTTTGGCTCAGTGAACCAGTAATGGTTAGGTAATGAATGGCTCGGTAATGAACGGCTCGATATCGCATTAACTATATTCAACAATTCATCAAACTGCTGCGAAGCCGATAAGTCAGAGTGTTGCTGTTGATGACTTAAATCTGAAGCGGGGCGGCGTGCAATATCCAGAGCTAGCTGAATGCTATTTCCGGTAGCTGTATCTACAAAGCTCGCCAAATTCGCGTGTGGGTGAATCTTATTCTGAGCAGCATTCAGCGCACTTAACATCAACAATGATGGTGAGTGATGATCCAAACAGAGCTTAACGACATTACCTTGATTGACTGTCTCGATGGCGTGAGCAAGTGCTTGATTAAAATTGCCATCAACCACAACAGTTATCATCTCTGGGAACGAGGGAAATAAGTCGGCAGAAAGCTCAGCCGCGTTTGCTGGCTGAGCTAAAAGAGCGATGCGCAATGGCATCGCTTTATTAGTAGGAACAGTCACTATGACAATTGCTCCTTTTCTGGGTTCTTAGTCGCTTCTTTCTTCGGCACTGCTGAGCTAGATTTTGGCAAAAATGCGTCATTTAAGCTCTTGCTGATGGTGACTTTGGCACCTTTCATTACTGCGCTTAAACGACCATCTTGGTGGTAAAGCGAGATATCAGCTTGCAGTGAACGAGTCGTGCTTTTTATCACGCTCAGTTCTAGCCAACCTTGGTCACCATTGTGCATCGGTGCGTAACACACAAACTCACCGATTGCAGACGGTAGGCTTGCCGCGCCGTATTTCAATCGAGCCCATACCAACATGGCTTGCAACAGATAATCTTCAGCAAATGGTTGGCTATCGCCAAAGCCTTGCTTAGGAATAAATGATCCGCAGTCGCTGTTTTCAATCTGAGGCAACTGGCACTGAGCCAATAAGCCTAAGTCGTCAAAGCGCTCAACTGAGGTAATACCTTGCAATCTTGGTCCATGAAACAGAGTGCCGTCACTGTATAGAGCTTGTGCTGTTGTTACTGGTGTTGAAGTGCTGGCTTCAAAGCGTTTTGTCGACGCTTGTTGAACATCTTCATACACTTGCACAGAGGCAACTTGCAACTGAGCTTGATACTGTGGTCGCCCTTGGCAACTGATCACTGCTTTTAGCTGCTCTTTTGATTTAGCATCAGAGGACGGCTTCTTAGTGTCTGCAGACAAGACAAGCGTTAGCTCTTGCACTTCATCAGTATCAAAAATCACACCTTTCAGCAGTTTGTAGTTGTGAACGCTAACGTTCACCCCTAACAGTTGCTCTGCGACTTCACGCATCCAGTGGATGGCACACACTGTCGGTAACACAGGGTTACCGGCAATGCAGTGATCTTGAATGAAAGGCAATGCCTTTGGATCAAGATGACGTGTCACAGTGATGCTTGTATTCAGCGGACTCTTTGCAAGATGCACAGACTCCGCATTAAGCTTTTTTACAGCAGCTTCCTTGTTGTCAGAACCTTGCATGCTCGTACCAACCAGCAGTTGAATGCCAGTTTCGTTCAGTAGTTGAGAACTAAACAGCTCTGCACCCGCTTGAAGAGGAATTACGTACACACCACGCTCTGTGAACATACGTTTCAGTGCTGCGTTGACCATGCCACCGTCCCACGGTCCCCAGTTGAAGCTCATTACTTTCGCTTGAGGGTTACGCGCTGACAATTGTAGAGCCGCTTTGTTTAGGATCTCGTTAGACATCGAGTAATCGCTTTGGCCTGTGTTTCCGTAGAAACCCGCCGCCGAAGAGAACATCGCAATCAGTTTTAGCTTGCTGCTATCAAGACCGCCAAGAACTGCTTCTAGTCCGCCCACTTTCGTGCCGTAAACCATGTTCAGTTCATCAAGCGTTTTATCTTGAATGTGTTTGTCAGCCAGTACACCTGCACCATGGATAAGACCTGTAATGTTGTCGAAGTTTGCCAGCGTTTTCGCTACTGACTCATGGTTCGACACATCTAAGCTTAGGTATTCAGCGCTCGCGCTAATCTCGTTGAAAGCGGCAAGTGCTGCATTGATTTCAAGGCTGCTTAATACTGGTTTTAGCAGAGCATCAACTTTCTTCGGCGTTGGTTTGTCACCTGTTGCTTGTAGGTGAGCGATAGCCGCTGGTTTTAGCTCTTTCTCTTGTTTGCCTTGTGCCCACTGAGGTAGCTCAGCTGAAGTAATATGCTTACTACGACCTGCAAGAATGAAATGAGACTTACATTGCTTAGCAAGCGTCAGTGCGCATTCAAACGTCACGCCTTTAGCACCACCCGTCACAAGAACTTTGTCGCTCTTGGTGAGTTGAGCGCCTGTGTTTTTGGTTTGTGCAGCACCTGGTGTTGCAGCAATCAATGTTGCACGACCAGATTCACCGTTTTCCGCATGGCTAAGGCCGATTTCAACCGTGTTGGTATCGACATCGAACAGTTCGCCTGTGATAGCTTCAGCTAGGTGACGAGCATCAATCGAAGCGTCAGTATCCAATGCACGGCAGAATACGTTTGACCATTCATGGCTCAGTGTCTTAGTGAGACCAGACAGCGCGGCTTGGTTAAGTTCTGCGTTCGCTAATTGCTTAGTATCTAGGTAACCAAAGCCACCATCGATACGGCTTAGTGTGAAGAACACACTGCGACCAGAAACGGCATTCAGCTGACCATTTAGGTGCTTGGCGAATAGGAACGCTGTTGTCAGTGAAGCTCTTGAGTCTGCATTCAAGTTAACCGCTTGCTCACTGCTTTGTTTTGCATCAACGATAGCTTGTAGGTGAATGAAGCCAGCAATCACTTTCTTCGACGTTTTAAGGTCTGCTTCGATGTCGTTAATAACCGCAGTCACACCAGCATCATCGACGCTGTTGAGTGTGTAGCTTGCGATTTCACTGTTTAAAGGTGACGCGGCAGAAAGAGCACTACGCACTACAGCAACTTGAATGCCGTTAGCGGTCAACTTTTCTGCTAGAACACCGGCGTTGTGACCATCATCTGTGATCACGACACAAGCGTCTTTTGAGAAACAATCGACGAGTTTATCTGCCGCTGGTAGCTTTTTTAGCGCTACCTCATTGTGTGGAGGAAGTTCCGCTGTCGCTGTTTCTGCGATAGGCGTTACTGATTCAGCTTTAGCAGTCGCTACAGGTGCAGCAACGGATAGCTTGCTTTGCATGTAGGTAACGATTTCACCAAGAGTACGACACTCAGCTAAGTCTTCAGGGTTTAGCTCTGGCAGCGTTGGTAGCTGGTCTTGAACCGTACCCAAGATCTCAACGCGTTTAATCGAATCGATACCAAGGTCAGCTTCCATGTCCATCGCTAGGTCGAGCATTTCTGCTGGGTAGCCTGTTTTGTCGGCAACCACTTCCATCATAGTTGATTGAACGTGAGCAGGGTTTAGGTCGTTGCTCGTGCTTTCTACAGCGGCTTCTGGAGCAGGAGCTACTGTCGCTGCTTCCGAATTCGGAGCTAGCTTGCTGTTCATGTAGTCTACAATTTCACCCAGAGTACGACACTCAGCTAGGTCTTCAGGGTTTAGCTCTGGCAAGGTTGGTAGTTGGTCTTGAACCGTACCAAGGATCTCAACACGTTTGATTGAGTCGATGCCAAGGTCAGCTTCCATGTCCATTGCTAGGTCGAGCATTTCTGTTGGGTAGCCCGTTTTATCCGCTACTACGCTCAACATTGTGCTTTGAACTTGTTCTGCGTTTAAACCGTTTGATACTGCTGGCGCAGATGCTTGAGCTGCTACTGGAGCAGAAGCTGGAAGCTTGCTGTTCATGTAGGCTACGATTTCGCCTAGAGTGCGACATTCAGCTAAGTCTTCAGGGTTTAGTTCTGGAAGAGTCGGTAGTTCATCTTGAACCGTACCAAGAATCTCAACACGCTTGATTGAATCGATACCAAGGTCGGCTTCCATATCCATTGCTAGATCTAGCATTTCAGTCGGGTAGCCCGTCTTCTCTGCTACCACTTCTAACATCGTCTTCTGAACAACAGCTGCATCTAGTCCGCTAGTTGCTTGCACTGAAGTTGTTGCAGTTTGAGCGACTACAGGAGCCGAAGCTGGAAGCTTGCTGTTCATGTAGTTAACGATTTCGCCAAGAGTGCGACACTCAGCTAAGTCTTCAGGGTTTAGATCTGGAAGAGTAGGCAGTTCATCTTGAACCGTACCAAGAATCTCAACACGCTTGATTGAATCGATACCAAGGTCAGCTTCCATATCCATTTCTAGATCAAGCATTTCCGTTGGGTAACCTGTCTTCTCAGCAACCACTTCTAGCATGGTTTGTTGAACGACTTTCGCATCAAGGCCATTTGCTGCTTGAACAGGAGCGGCTGCGCTTGGCTGTGCTGCCACAGGCGCTGATGCTGGCATCTTGCTGTTCATGTAGGTAACGATTTCACCAAGAGTGCGACACTCAGCTAAATCTTCAGGGTTCAGCTCAGGTAGGTTTGGCATCTCGTCTTGAACGGTACCAAGGATCTCTACGCGCTTGATTGAGTCGATACCAAGATCTGCTTCCATGTCCATTTCTAGATCAAGCATCTCCGTTGGGTAACCCGTTTTCTCAGCGACCACTTCCAGCATCACTTTTTCAGCATCTGCTGATTGTACTGCTACTGGTGCCGCCACAGGAGCCGGTTGTGCTTTAACTGGCACAGGTTGAGCTGCAACAGGCGCTGCCGCTTGAGCCGCTACTTGTGGGGCAGGAACGGCTTTCTGTACCGGAGCTTGTTGAGCTGTTGTATTTTGAACTGGCGCCGCTTGTACAGGAGCTGTTTGCACTTGAGCTACAGGCTGTTGAACGATAGCTGCTGGAGTAGTTTGAGTAGCTGGAGCTTGAATCACTGGCTGAGCATTTACTGGCGCAACGAAGGTTGGTTGTACCGTTTGTACTGAACCTTGTGTCAGCATATTAAGTGCTGAGTTGTTGCTGTGCGCTTGCATTTCTAGGTAATGAGCGTGAGCTTTTAGCGTTTCAGCTTGGTGCTGGTGGAACATCTCCATAGAACGCTGTAGGTTCTCAGGAATTGCTACGCCTGCTGTTGCCATTTTCGCTTGCTCAGACATTAGGGTGTTGAACGTGTCACCGTATTGCTGAGGAATCGCAAGGAACTGCTGATGTACTTCTGCTGCTTGTTGTTGAGCATTGAAGAATGATTGCAGTGAAGACTCATCAACCGTTACTGAAGCTGTTGGTTGAATAGTCGCTGGTGCAGGTTGCGCCACTTGAGGCTGCTGAGCTGCTGTTACTATTTGTGCACTTGGTGCTGGAGCAGCTGACTGTTGAACATTTGAAGCTTGAGGAGCAGGCACATGTACTTCAACGATTTCTGTTTTGATCACTTCTTTTTCCACGATTTTCTCGACTTCAACTTTCACTTCAACAATCTCAGTTTTTTCGGTGACGTTGCCCGAAGCCAGTGATTGATCCATTTTCTTACGAGTAGCAGGGCTGATGTAGTTGGTTGCATTCAGCTTAATGTTCATTGGTGATGCCTTTGCAGGTTCAGCAATGTCAGCTTGGTAAGGGTCAATGTTGTCTAATGAAACACCAGCCACGCACAGTTGAACGGCAGCTAAACGAAGCTGTTGGTCACTGTCGCCTTTAGGGTTTGGGTTGATGCTGATTGCATAAAGTTCTTCGTTCTTATCAGCCAGTGTTTTTTCAACCAGCTTTTGAAGAATGTTCTTGGGACCGAACTCAACGAATACACGCGCACCGGCTTCGTACATCGCTTCAATTTGCTCGCTAAAACGAACCGATTGCAGCATGTGTTGCTTGAACGCTTTCTTGATCGCTTTAGCGTCTTTGCTGTGCAGCTTGCCCGTTGCATTTGAGTAAAGCGGCAGCGTTGGAGCGCTAAATGAAGCTTTATCAATTGCAGCTGCAAATGGCTTTTGAGCATGAGCAACAAGCGGGGTGTGGAAAGCACCAGATACTGGCAGAGCAATCGCTTTGAAGCCTTGTTCTGTCAGCGCTTGTGCTGCTTGTTGAACCGTCGCAGTTGGACCTGCAATAACCAGTTGAGTCGGAGCGTTGTAGTTGGCAATACTCACGCCTTCGAATTGGCTGATGCAGCTTTCAACGGCTGGAAGTTTGTCTGCGTCTAGGATGACCGCAAACATCGTACCGCTGTCGCCTTGTTCAGGTGTCGCTGCCATCGCATCGCCACGAGCGAAAGCTAGCTGGTAGTAATCGTCTTGCGAGATAACACCTGAAGCACATAGTGCACTTAGCTCACCAAAGCTGTGGCCTGCGACCATGTCAGCTTTGAAGCCAGCTTGAGTCATGATGTCGAACTGACCCATAGACACAGTACCAATCGCACTTTGCGCATTGGCCGTGTTGGTTAACACCGCTTCTTGAGCTTTGGTTGCCTCTGGTGTGAAGGTTGGAATTGGGAACAGAATTTGCGACAGAGCCGTTTTCTTGTGTTGACCAAATACTTGATCCGCTTGAGAAAGCTGTTGGCGCATTTCAGGGTAGTGACACGCAAGCTCGCGAGCCATGTTTAGGTATTGCGAACCTTGACCTGCAAATAGCGCTGCCACTTTACCAGCACCGTTTTCAGCAATCAGTGCCGACTCACGATAGCTAGTACCGCTTGGCATCTGCCAATGTGTTTTGGTTTGGCTCTCAAGCATAGAAACCGCTTGAGTCAGTTGCGCTTGAAGGTCTGCTTGGTCAGTGACAACTAAGCCAAGACGAGCATGCTTAGCGTCAATTTCGCGCAGAGCGTGTTTCTCAGCAAGCGCTTCCAGTTTGAACGCAGCGTCTGCAGCTTGAGTTGAAACTTGTTTTAGCTCATTGATCAGTGCTTGACGAGATTCTGCGCTGAATAACAGAGTTTGCGGTACTTGGCGTTGACGGTATTTGTCACCGCGAGCGTGCTCTGGCGTGTACTCTTCCAATACCACGTGGAAGTTAGTGCCACCAAAACCGAATGAGCTGATACCTGCACGGCGTGGTGTGCCGTCGACACGTTTCATCCAAGGGCGCGTTTGTGTGTTTAGGTAGAACGGCGAGTTTTCGATATCCAGTTTAGGATTCGGAGCCGATACGTTAATCGTTGGCGGCAGTACTTTGTGGTGCAGTGCTAAGGCAGCTTTGATTAAACCTGCAGTACCCGCGGTTGATTTAGTGTGACCAATTTGAGATTTCACAGAGCCTAACGCAATGTGCTGCTTCTCTTCATTGTTCTCACTGAATACCGAGTTTAAGCCACCAAATTCAGCCACATCACCCGCTGCAGTACCTGTACCGTGCGCTTCTAAAAGACCAAGCGTGTGCGGTGCGAAACCTGCATCATCATAAGCACGTTTGAGTGCTTTTGCTTGTCCTTCAGGGCGAGGCGCGTAAATACTCTTGAACTTACCATCCGAAGAAGAACCGACACCTTTAATCACTGAGTAGATTCTGTCGCCGTCACGTTCAGCATCTTCAAGGCGCTTAAGAGCAACCATGCCGATGCCTTCACCAATCATCATGCCTTTTGAATCGATGTCGAAAGGTTGAATGGTTTCGTTTGTAGTGAATGCTGGGGTTTTAGAGAAGCTCATGTACATGGTTGGTGAGTTATCAGTACACACACCACCAGTGATCATCATTTCACTGCGGCCTTCAACCAGCTCGCTCAGTGCCATGCGCATTGCGGCTAGAGAACCTGCACACGCAGCATCTACTACACAGTTGATGCCACCAAGGTCAAAGCGGTTAGCAATACGACCTGAAATTACGTTACCTAATGAACCAGGGAATGAGTTCTCTTCCCAGTGGATGTATTGGTCTTGGAATTTTTTGATCAGCATTTCGCTGTCTTCGTCGTTGATGCCACTGCTCTTGAAGACTTTTTTCAAAACAGGGTATTGAAGACGAGCATTCAAGCTTTGAGCGATCTTCTGACCACCGCCTACACCGAGTGTAATACCGATCTTATCGCGATCGTAACCTTCAGGAAGTTTCGCATCTTCAAGTACTTCTTTTGCCACGATCAGAGATAGCAGCTGTGACGTATCAGTCAGTTCTAGGATATTTGGCGGAAGGCCGAATTCCATAGGGTTGAAGTCAACTTCTGGGATGAAGCCACCGCGCTTACAGTAAGATTTGTCTGGCGTAGTACGATCTGAATCGTAGTAATCTTCTGGGCGCCAGTGTGTATCAGGCACTTCGGTAATTGCATCGATCTTTTCGCTGATCAAATCCCAGAATTTGTTTAGGTAGCGAGAGTTCGCAAACATGCTTGCCATACCAACGATAGCAATAGGCATGTCTTTAAGACGTTTATTAAGTCGAGTGTCGTCGACTGATTCCGGTGTATTTTTTTCGGGTTGGCTCATTATGAGTCTCCACTTGAAATCACTGAGGGCGATGTCGTGTTTTGAGGCTGCGCTTTTAATTGAATCGAAAATAAATCTGAAACAGATTTGGGCAAACGCAGCTGAAGAGTAAGGCTGCCGAAAGTTGGCCACCTGACTGAAATAGGGGGTGCGAAGTTCATTGACTTGCAGACGTTGAGAACGTGTTTCATGCGTGAAGGGGGTATTCGAATGTGAGGTTAATGTCCATTTAAATCCTGTCCAAAGTACTGCTTTATGCAAAGCAGGTATCCGCAATAAAAACGTGTGAATTTGTTTAATGGTTGAGCAGGCTACCCGAGGTGAGTGGCCGATACAATGCTCCCAGAGGCCACTATGATCTGTTCAGACCAGATGATTTTACTGAACTTTTATTTTTTGTATTTTTAATGCAATTAACTTATTGATAATTAATGGATATGAGTGGTTTTTTAGTGTTTATGCTCTATTTTTTGACTTGGTGAGATCTATGTCAGATTTTTGTAAGTAACATTTAATAGATGCCTGTTCCGTAAGGCTAAGTGTGATCTGTGTTTTAATTTGTTATTATTTGAAAAATTAGTTTTAAGTCCGCATATGAAGGGTGTTTCCTGCCCAAATTCTCTATGTTTCTCTCAAAATATAGGTGAGTTAAATTTGTTCGTTTTGATGTTTTATTGATGGCTTTATGAATAGTGATTTTTAAGAAGTGAGTGCTCAAAAGATGGAAACACCAGTCGTTGATTTGTGGCTTTGTTCTCTAAGCAATTTGGATGAAGGTACTGATCATGTGTCGTGCCTTAAACAGAAACTGACCGACGATGAAGTCGCTAAGGTTGAGCGTTATCGAATGCCTTCATCTCAGATCCAAGCGCTCTATGTTCGTAACTACTTACGAGAGGTTCTGTCGATCTACTCTGATTTGACGGCTGAAGAGTGGCGATTTGAGTATGGTGAAAAAGGCAAACCAAGCTTGATTGCAGAGCAGCAACACAAAACCGGACTGAATTTCAATATTAGCCACAGTCAAGATCATTTACTGATTGCTGTCTGCCGAACGAAAGGGCAACCACTACAGCTTGGGGTGGATATAGAACATGCAAGAAGCTCGACCAACATCGCGGCGATCATGAAGCATTACTTTTCGGAATTTGAGATTAACGATTTACTCGAGCTGGATGAGGTATCTCAAAGAGAACGTTTTTTTGATTTGTGGGCACTGAAAGAGTCGTACATCAAAGCGACAGGTAAGGGGTTGGCCACATCATTGAAAAGTTTTTCGTTCGATTTTTCCAATCTAACTCAACAAACGCTGCCAGTTCATTCGTCGGGTTTACGACCAGAGTTACATGGAGGAATCATTGTCCATAACGGTGTAGGGTTGGATGCTGCTGAAAATGACAATACTTCAACAGATTGGCAATGCAGTTTAGGAAGGCTGGATAACCAGTTTCGATTTGCCGTGACGCTTGGTGGTGCAACGCTTCCTATGCAATTAGAGATTAAGTGCTTCCCCAAATCGAAGCTACTTGGCTGAGTTTACGTTCGTTACACTAGAACCTTTAGCTTCTAATCTTGAACACGGCTCGCTCTCAGCCATTCGTAATATTGGCTAACTCGTTTCGCCAAGCATCGCTTTTAATACTTCTGCGGGTACAGGCTGAAGTTGTTTGTCTTTATCTAGGCAAACCATCTCGATATCACCAATCACGGCAGGTTTGGTTGCATCTTTACGCCAAACCTCTTGTCGCCATAAGGTTTTGTATTTTCCATCGAGTTCAAAAGAGGTTCGGATGTCGCAGATCTCAGCGAACTCAACCCCATCTTGAAAAGTCATGTTGGCTTTATAGACTGCAAAACCTAGTCCGTGCTCATTCCACAACTCCGCCAGTTTATCGCTGCCCAAGACATGTTCGCGCGCACGCTCGAAGTATTTAAGAAAGTTAGGGTGATAAACCACACCAGAGTGATCGGTATCTTCATAGTAAATTTGTACTGGGTGATGGTAGATCTGACTCATGGGTATCAACTCTTGGTAAGTAGTGGGACAGTAAATCTGGCTAAGTTGTGCAGCACTCTACAGGATAGGTCGAAATTACTTCAAGGCATCATCGGTAATGTGGCTTTTGGTCAGACCTCATTCATTACTATTACATTGGTCAGCTTCCACCCATTTACAAATATTCTATGTGTCATTTTCCACCCATTAATTTTTGTAGCGAGTTAGCGGCAACTGCAGGCAGATCTGATGAAGCCTTGCGGTTAAAGGCTTGTTAATGGATTGTGTCAATGTGGCGCGCTAATTGCCTTAGTGAAAGCACGCAGTTCCCATTGAAGGGCTGCTTTGTTTACTAAGGAGAATAATAATGTTTAAGCCTCTTACCCTGCTGTCTGTATCTGCTCTGGCGCTCACAAGTTTTAATGCTGCTGCAAACTGTGACCCTGGTGAAATCGTGATTAAATTCAGTCATGTAACCAATACCGATAAGCACCCGAAAGGCATCGCCGCTTCTTTACTGGAAGAGCGAGTAAACACAGAAATGAATGGAAAAGCTTGTATGCAAGTTTTCCCTAACTCAACACTTTACGATGATAATAAGGTACTGGAAGCCCTGTTAAATGGTGATGTTCAAATGGCGGCGCCATCGCTGTCAAAATTTGAGAAGTTCACTAAGAAATACCGCATTTTTGACCTTCCTTTCCTATTTGAAGACGTAGAAGCCGTTGACCGTTTCCAAAACTCAGAATCTGGTGAAAAGCTGAAGAACGCGATGAAGCGTCGTGGCCTGCAAGGTCTTGCGTTTTGGCACAATGGCATGAAACAGATGTCGGCGAACAAACCTCTTATCAGCCCTGAAGATGCAAAAGGTTTGAAATTCCGTGTTCAAGCATCGGATGTATTGGTGGCTCAGTTTGAACAACTGGGTGCTAACCCACAGAAGATGTCTTTCAAAGAAGTATACGGTGGCCTACAAACTAAGGTTATCGATGGCCAAGAGAACACATGGTCAAACATCTACGGTAAGAAGTTCTTTGAAGTACAAGACGGCGTGACAGAAACTAACCACGGTATCCTTGATTACCTGGTAGTAACGTCGAACGACTTCTGGAAAGACCTACCTGAAGATGTACGTACGCAACTTGGCACAATCGTTCAAGAAGTGTCTGAGACTCGTAACGCAGAATCTTCAAAAGTTAACCTAGCGAACAAAAATAACATCATCGAAGCGGGTGGTGAGGTTCGTACGCTTACGCCTGAACAGCGTGAAGCATGGGTAACTGCGCTTCAACCAGTATGGAAGAAGTTTGAAAAAGACATCGGTTCAGACCTTATCGATGCAGCGTTAGCTTCAAACCAATAACACCGCTAAGGGAGTGGCGAGTATTCGTCACTCCTTATTAAAACAATTATAAGCGGAGTCAATTATGGAAAAGCCTCAAATGGAACAACCAAATTCTAGCGAATCAGCACTGGAAACCTCTCTTTTTTCCAAAGTCGGAAGAATTACGGATGTGATTGAAGAGTCACTAATCGCATTTTTCCTTGGCGCAATGACGCTACTTACTTTTGCCAACGTGGTATTTCGATACGCATTCAATGACAACATCTTATGGGCACTGGAACTGACCGTGTTCATGTTTGCTTGGATGGTGTTAGTGGGCGCATCTTATGGCGTTAAAAAACACTTCCACATTGGTGTTGATGTGATCATCAACCTTGCCCCAGAAAAGCTACGCAAAGTGTATGCGCTCATCGCCGTGACAAGCTGCCTAGCATTTTCAATCTTACTTCTTATCGGTTCTTGGAATTATTGGTACCCATTCGCGACCGATCGCGCATGGTACGAGACCGACGATATTCCAATGCCAGAGATGCTTCAGTTTCTTGCTGACTGGCTGAATGAAGGCGAGCGATACGAGAAACTGCCACGTTTTATTCCTTATATGGCGCTGCCGATTGGTATGGCAATGCTGACGTTCCGATTTATCCAAATCGCTTATCAAGTGGCGACGGGAAAGCTTGACCGCATGATTGCAGGCCATGAAGCCGAAGAAGAGCTGGATGCGTTGAAAGCAGACGTGCTAGCGGGCTCTGACGAAGATGCGACAGCGGTATTGAATTCGACTCCGCAGAACAAAGCGAATGAGTCGAGTACAAAATCTAACGGTAAGGAAGACTAATCATGGCAATGTTATTTCTATTTTTAATGGTAATTGCTTTCATGTTGGTCGGTGTACCAATTGCAATTTCCCTCGGTTTATCGAGCGTAATATTCTTATTGATGCACTCAGATGCGTCATTAGCTTCAGTCGCACAAACGCTGTTTAATGCATTTGCAGGCCACTACACACTCTTAGCGATTCCTTTCTTTATTTTGGCCTCTAGCTTCATGTCTACTGGTGGCGTGGCGAAACGTATTATCCGTTTTGCTATCGCGATGGTAGGTTGGTTCCGCGGCGGCTTGGCGATGGCGTCGGTTGTGGCATGTATGATGTTCGCAGCCCTTTCTGGTTCATCTCCTGCAACGGTAGTGGCGATCGGTAGTATCGTTATCGCAGGTATGATCAAAAACGGTTACTCAAAAGAGTTCGCGGCAGGGGTTATCTGTAACGCGGGTACTTTGGGTATCTTGATTCCGCCGTCCATCGTGATGGTGGTTTACGCGGCTGCGACCGATGTATCGGTAGGTCGTATGTTCTTAGGTGGCGTTATTCCTGGTTTGCTGGCGGGTGTGATGTTGATGATTGCTATCTACATCGCAGCACGTATTAAGAAGATTCCGGCACAGCCATTTGTGGGCTGGGGCGAGATGTTCGCAGCTGCGAAAGATGCGAGCTGGGGCTTGCTGCTGATTGTCATCATTCTAGGTGGTATCTACGGCGGCATCTTTACTCCGACAGAAGCGGCGGCAGTGGCTGCGGTGTATGCCTTCTTCATTGCCAACTTTATCTATAAAGATATGGGGCCTTTCGCTGACAAGAACAATACAAAGCCTGCTTTGGTTAAGGTGTTCCAAACGTTTTTCCATAAAGACACCAAAGACACACTTTACGATGCAGGCAAGCTGACGATCATGCTGCTGTTTATCATTGCCAATGCTCTGATTCTTAAGCATGTACTGACCGAAGAACGCATTCCTCAAATGATCACTGAGTCTATGCTATCTGCGGGCTTGGGTCCGATCACCTTTTTGATTGTAGTAAACGTTTTACTCTTGATTGGTGGGCAGTTCATGGAGCCATCAGGCTTGCTGATCATCGTTGCTCCTTTGGTATTCCCAATTGCAATTGCGCTCGGTATCGACCCAATTCACCTAGGTATCATGATGGTGGTGAACATGGAGATAGGGATGATAACGCCGCCTGTCGGGCTCAATTTGTTTGTGACCGCAGGTGTCGCGAAGATGTCGATGATGAACGTGGTAAAAGCCGCATTGCCGTGGGTTGGGGTGATGTTCTTATTCCTGATTATCGTCACTTACGTACCTTGGGTATCAACATGGTTACCAACCACCTTGATGGGACCAGAGATCATAACCAAGTAGCTATTTGAGTCATTCACTGACATGGAATTTAATCCATAAAAAATGAGGAGGTCGCTAGACCTCCTCATCTATATTTCTGCCACGATTTGAATGAGGCTTTATCTGCTCATACAAAGCGCGTTTTGCCTCTAATTCTGGCGTGTGTAGATCGACATGATTGTCAGCATAAAAAATACCATCTATCTCGAAAGTATCGGTAATCGATGGCACTTTTGTTTTCTCACCCATAACCACTTCCTTATTATATTTATTGCATAACATCCTGTTGTCGAAATAAGTATAGGTGATCTTGCTCCCAAATCTAATTTAGTTTGGTTCTACCTTATAAGATTCTTTCGTTAGTTGGTGCTTTTGCATCTTATCGTAGAGGGTTTTCCTCGGTAATTGCAGCCTCTCCATGGTCTCTTTTATACTGCCATTGCATTCAATAAGTGCCTGCTTCAACGTGTTTTTTTCAAAGTCAGATACCAATTCTGCCAAAGACAGTTCTTGAGTAGTTTCAGTGGCGCTGTCTGATAAGTGAGAAAGCTTACCTAAAAGTACAAAACGCTCTGCAGTATTACGTAATTCTCGAACATTTCCCGGCCAATCATGAGCCAAAAGTGCGTGCAGCTCCTTTTGTGGAAGGGCAGGGGCAGTCTTGCCATAACGCGCCGCAGCGACCAGTAAGAAGTGGTGGAAGAGTGCTGGGATATCTTCTTGTCGGCTTCTTAACGGCGGTAAATCTAAGGTCACAACATTGAGTCGATAATAGAGATCTTGGCGGAAAGAGCCTTCTTCAGCGGCTTTCTTTAGGTCGACTTTAGTTGCCGCAATCACTCGAATGTCTAGAGGGACTAAACCATTAGACCCAACCCTTTCGATGACGCGTTCTTGCAAGACGCGCAACAGGCGAATTTGTGCCTGCATTGGCATGGACTCAATTTCATCTAAGAATAGAGTTCCGCCCTGAGCAAATTCAAATTTACCGACACGTTTGCTTTCTGCGCCAGTGAATGCCCCTTTCTCATGGCCATACAGTTCACTCTCAATCAGATTTTCAGGTACTGCGCCGCAGTTGACTGCGACGAAGTTTTGTTCTCGCCTGCTGCTTTGTTCATGCAGAGAGCGTGCAACTAATTCTTTGCCAGTGCCTGTTTCGCCAAATAGCAATATGTCGGCATTGGTATCGGCAACGTGAGTGATGATAGACCGCAGCTCCGTCATTGATTGCGTGTCACCAATGATCCTTGGACCAAGTGCTTGGCTGGCTTTAAGTGAACGTTTTAACTCAAGGTTCTCGAGGGTGAGCTGACGTTTTTCTATCGCTCGCTTAGTGGTTTCGACTAGGCGTTCATTAGCGAAAGGTTTTTCAATGAAGTCATAGGCGCCGTATTGGATGGCTTGAACGGCCATTGAAATATCGCCGTGACCAGTAATCATGATCACAGGGATCTCTTTGTCTTTGTGCATCACGGTGTTGAGCAGATCATGCCCGGATAGACCTGGTAGACAGATATCAGTGATGATCACGTGAGGTAAGCCGTTTTCTTGAATCGCGAGCAGAGCAGACTCCGCATCGGGAAAGAATTCGGCATCAATGTCGGCGAGCTCGAAGCTCTGTTCAATCGCCATTCTTAGATCGGATTCATCATCAATGAAATAGACGTGACACATAGTGATTCCTTTACTTCTTTGTATTCTGGTTATTGCTGATTTTTTGTTTGCTGTTCATGTCCAACAAGGGGCAACTCTATGCTGATTCGAGCACCGCCTTGAGGGCTACTACCGGTAACGAGCTTGCCATTTATTCCGTTGATTATTTGTTGAGAAATCGATAGCCCAAGTCCAAGTCCGTTTTTCTTGGTGGTATGGAAGGGTTCAAAAAAGTTTCCGCTAGAAGGGGAGGTGAAGCCGGGGCCGTTATCATCGACATGAATTAGCAAGGTATTGGCTTGTTGATGGTCGGACTCTCTAATCTCTAACAGAATAGCTAATTGTTTGTCATCTTGTTGTTCCACCGCCTGAATCGCGTTGGTCAGCAGGTTAATGATCACCTGTTCCAGTTGAATGGCGTTGGCGAGCACGCAAGCATCAAAGGTCTCAGGGAGTTCGTTGACCTTAACTCGCTCGCTCTTGAGTTGTGGCTTCATCAGCTCTTTCGATGAATGTAAAACTGGGAGTATTTGTAAGGTGTGTAGCTCTTCCGCAGTAGATTTTTTGGCGAACGAGCGAAGCTGGTGGCTGATTTTCGCCATACGATCAGTGAGTGCCGAGATTCGCGATAGATTGTCATCGACACGATCGGTTTTTTCTTTGGCAAGAAACAATCGGCCGTTGTCGGCATAACTGCGAATCGCGGCAAGCGGGTTATTCAGTTCGTGACTGATGCTCGCTGACATCTGCCCTAGCACTGCTAGTTTGGCGGCTTGGATGAGCTCGTCTTGGGTTTGCCTCAGAACATGCTCGGTTTCGATACGGTGTTTGATCTCAACATGTAACTCCGATGTACGTTCAAGCACTTGAAATTCGAGTTTTTGCTTGGCTTCGGATTGCAGCCTGTCTATCTGTGCTCGTCTTTGTTGTCTATGGTGGTTGAGCTGCATTGTTAGATAAATAATCGCAAAGATTAGGCTCAAAACCACAAGGTAAGCAACCAAGTCCCACCAAACTAAGTGGGTTGGAGAAAATACCCGTATGGTGAGTCTTGGTTCGGCTAGGAAACGCGAAGAACTAAAGAACTGCTCTTGGACGAGTTTGTGTGGCGACTCAATACGACTGGTGGCACTGTCTAAATCGCCGGAGAAGTGCAGGCTTTCTATTTTTGTATCGAGATACTGCCTGCTTTCTTGAATTCGAGTGTGTTGTACTTCGCTTAGCGGCTGAAGGCTTTTGAACAGCCACTCAGGGTTACTCGACATAAATACAATTTGATCTTTATCGTCAGCAACAAAAAAACTCTGTTTGCCTTTCCAACTTGCTTCAATCAGCGATAAATCCATCTTTACGACAATGACGCCAATAATCTCGGCGGCATAGGAGACGGGGTAAGAATAATAATAGCCTCGCTTTCCAGAGGTTGAACCTAGCGCAAAATATTGATTTTCATTGCCAATAATCGCTTCTTGAAAGTAGGGGCGGAAAGCAAAGTTACGACGAATAAAAGAACGCGGTTGATTCCAGTTACTGGCTGCAATGGTGGTGCCGATACTGTCTAGTAGGTAGGTGTCGGATGCTTGAATCACCGAGTTTACGTGCTCTAGATAACGATTAGTGAGTTCGATTTGCGCAGAGTTACTTGGAGAGTGCAGGGCATCGACCAGCTCTTTGTCTTTTGAAAGCAGCTCGGGAATGTGCGCGAACTTATCCAATTGGCTTGAAATATGAACAGAAAAGCGGTCCAGCTTAGATTGATGATCATTTAACAAACTTTCATGGCTCGTGCTCCACACCCAATGACCGCCAAACACCATCAGTAAACTGTATGTGACCATTAACAGTATTGGGATTTTAAAAGCTTGAAACATGAAGGCTCTCCGCTGATTTCTTTGGTAAACAATCAAGCCTGTCTTCTCTCGTTTATGGTAGCAAATAGCGGTAGTTTTTGCTGAAAGCAGAGAGTGAACAGATGGATGTAGGTTAAGGGTTTGTAACGGGGATTGTTGAAAAAGTTATCGACTCTGAGGGGTAAAACAAGAGCAAGATCTCTTTTTAAGGTTTTTAGCAAAAAAAGCCCTCGATTCCCTTGAAAAAGTCGCTATTGTCCCCATTTCTGTTGTGCTAAGTGATGATTTGATCGTTTTTGTATCACTTAGTTGGACGAATTTAGAGCATTCATCATCATGCAGAGGTGAACGGCTCGACAGAGATTAAACAGATCGCTAGAATGTCGCGTCTAAAATTTCTGTCCTGAGGCTAATCGGAGATACCTTTCTTGTTTCTGAAAACAAGCTTTATTGCGTTTTAATCGACGTGTGAAGAACGAAGATATCGCTGATTAGTCTGGTGTTTGGTTGAATAATCAATTCAGACATCAATGCTCGATTTTAAATTAGGTGTTCGGATAGAGCACTACACAAGGATGCAGCCAACAACGTCTGCTTTTGAATTAAAGCTAAGTTACGGCTCATATGCTCAGATTACTGAGCCAGTTTTGAGGTTTATATAATGCAAGTTACTGTTGAAACGCTAGAAGGCCTAGAGCGCCGTCTTAATATTACTGTTCCTGCTGCTAACATCGAAGATGCAGTTACAGCTGAACTACGCAACATCGCGAAAAACCGTCGTTTCGATGGTTTCCGTAAAGGCAAAGTGCCAATGAAGATGGTTGCTAAAATGTACGGCAAAGCAGTACGTCAAGACGTGATGGGCGAAGTAATGCAACGTCACTTCATCGAAGCGATCGTTAAAGAGAAAATCAACCCAGCTGGCGCACCTACTTTCGCACCAGTTGAAAACAACGAAGGCGCTGACCTAGTATTCAACGCAACTTTTGAAGTTTACCCAGAAGTTGAGCTGAAAGGTCTAGAAAACATCACTGTTGAGAAACCAGCAGTAGAAGTTAAAGAAGCTGACGTTGAAGAGATGATCGAAACTCTACGTAAGCAACAAGCAACTTGGACTGAAGTTGAAGCTGCTGCTGACGCTGGTTCTCGTGCAACTATCGACTTCGTTGGTTCTATCGACGGTGAAGAGTTTGAAGGCGGCAAAGCTGAGAACTTCCCACTAGAGATGGGCGCTGGTCGCATGATCCCTGGCTTCGAAGACGGTATCGTTGGTAAAACAGCAGGTATGGAATTCGAAATCGACGTAAACTTCCCAGAAGATTACCACGCTGAAAACCTAAAAGGTAAAGCAGCTAAGTTCTCTATCAAGCTGAACAAAGTTGAAGCTCGTGAACTTCCAGAACTAAACGAAGAATTCGTTGCTAAGTTCGGCGCAACTGACGGCGTTGAAGGTCTTAAAGCTGAAGTTCGTAAGAACATGGAGCGTGAGCTTAAGCAAGCTGTTAAGAACCGCATCAAAGAGCAAGCTATCGACGGTCTAGTTAACGAAAACAACATCGACGTACCTTCTGCTCTAATCGATCAAGAGATCGGTGTTCTACGTCAACAAGCTGCTCAACGTTTCGGTGGCAACACTGAAGCTGCTGACCAACTTCCACGTGAGCTGTTCGAAGAGCAAGCTAAACGTCGCGTAGTTGTAGGTCTTCTACTTGGTGAAGTAATCAAGACTGAAGAGCTAAAAGCTGACGACGAGAAAGTTAAAGCTATCATCGAAGAGATGGCTACAGCATACGAAGATCCAACAGAAGTTATTGCTTACTACGAGCAAAACGAGCAAATGATGAACAACATGCGCAACGTTGCTCTAGAAGAGCAAGCTATTGATGCAATCATCGCTAAAGCTCAAGTTTCTGATAAAGAAGTTAGCTTCAACGAGCTAATGAATCAGCAACCTGCTTAATATAGTAATATCTGACGTAGAAGGTTGACGTACGGTCAACAATTCTGCTAACAATGGTCCGTATGATTTAATCATTCGGGCCATTTATTTTAGGGACATAAGAATATGAGCTACCAAGAAAAAAATACAATGCCATCGATTATGGACGCACTAGTTCCTATGGTGGTTGAACAGACTTCCCGTGGTGAACGTTCTTACGATATTTATTCTCGTCTATTAAAAGAACGTATCATTTTCTTAACAGGTCAAGTGGAAGACCACATGGCAAATCTTGTCGTGGCTCAACTGCTTTTCTTGGAATCAGAAAACCCAGACAAAGATATCTATCTTTACATCAACTCACCTGGCGGTAGCGTAACAGCAGGCATGTCTATCTACGACACAATGCAGTTCATCAAGCCAAACGTGAGCACAGTATGTATGGGTCAAGCTTGCTCTATGGGTGCATTCTTACTAGCGGGTGGTACTCCTGGTAAGCGTCACGTGCTTCCAAACTCACGTGTAATGATTCACCAGCCACTTGGCGGCTTCCAAGGCCAAGCGTCTGATATTCAAATTCACGCGCAAGAGATCCTAACGATCAAACAAAAGCTAAACAAACTATTGGCAGAGCACACTGGTCAGCCTCTAGAAGTTGTTGAGCGCGATACAGATCGTGATAACTTCATGTCTGCTGATCAAGCAGTAGAATACGGCTTGGTGGATTCAGTTCTTAATCACCGCGGTCAATAATTGCAGGGCAATTGTTTAACGCAAAGTGATTCAAATTGATATACACTCAAGCATAGAGAGTTAAGGCTAAGAGGTTAGCGAATGACAGATAAAAGCAAAGAGGGTGGTAGCGGTAAACTGCTTTACTGCTCTTTCTGTGGCAAAAGCCAACACGAAGTTCGCAAGTTAATCGCAGGTCCTTCTGTTTACATTTGTGATGAATGTGTCGATCTTTGTAACGACATTATTCGTGAAGAAATTAAAGATGTTCTTCCTAAGAAAGAATCGGAATCGCTGCCAACGCCGCGTGAGATTCGTGAGCATCTTGACGACTATGTAATCGGTCAAGAATACGCGAAGAAAGTGCTAGCAGTTGCAGTTTATAACCACTACAAGCGTTTACGTAATGGTGATACGACAGCTGAAGGCGTAGAGCTAGGTAAGAGTAACATTCTTCTTATCGGTCCTACTGGTAGTGGTAAAACACTACTGGCTGAAACATTGGCTCGTTTCCTAGACGTTCCTTTCACAATGGCAGACGCAACAACACTAACCGAAGCGGGTTACGTGGGCGAAGATGTTGAAAACATCATCCAGAAGTTGCTTCAGAAATGTGATTACGACGTAGCGAAAGCGGAACGCGGCATTGTTTACATCGATGAAATCGACAAGATTTCTCGTAAAGCTGAAAACCCATCAATCACGCGTGACGTGTCTGGTGAAGGTGTACAGCAAGCTCTACTAAAACTTGTTGAAGGTACAGTAGCTTCAGTTCCACCTCAAGGTGGTCGTAAGCATCCACAGCAAGAGTTCTTGCAAGTGGACACGTCTAAGATCTTATTTATCTGTGGTGGTGCGTTTGCAGGCCTAGATAAAGTGATTGAACAGCGTGTAGAAACAGGTTCAGGTATCGGCTTTGGCGCAGAAGTGCGTTCAAAAGATGAAACCAAAACTATCGGTGAATTGTTCACTCAAGTAGAACCTGAAGATCTAGTGAAATATGGTCTGATTCCAGAATTCATTGGTCGTCTACCTGTGACAACAACACTGACAGAGCTTGATGAAGAAGCGCTAATCCAAATCCTATGTGAGCCAAAGAATGCACTTACAAAACAGTACGCAGCATTATTTGAGCTTGAGGATACAGAGTTAGAATTCCGTGAAGATGCTTTACGTGCCATTGCTAAGAAAGCAATGAACCGTAAAACAGGTGCTCGTGGTCTACGTTCTATCTTGGAGGGTGTTCTACTAGAAACTATGTACGAACTGCCATCTTCAACTGATGTAAGCAAGGTTGTGATTGATGAGTCGGTAATTAATGGTGAGTCAGAACCACTATTAATTTACAGCAACTCAGATAACCAAGCAGCTGTTGCAGAGTAGGTCTTTTTTAGACAAGTCACTCAAATTGAAAAAGGAGGTAAGCAATTACCTCCTTTTTTTTATTCTTCCATTGAATCCAGTCGTTTAAGCCCCATATACTGCTTTATAAGTTAAAGCGGAAGAGAGAAATATATGAACTTGGAACGTTCCGAGCGTATCGAAATCCCCGTGCTACCTCTACGTGATGTAGTGGTTTACCCACACATGGTTATTCCATTGTTTGTTGGTCGTGAAAAATCGATTACTTGCCTTGAATCGGCAATGGAAGCTAACAAACAAGTACTACTTGTAGCGCAGAAAGAAGCGGACACTGATGAGCCTTCAATTGACGACCTATTTAAAGTAGGAACTGTCGCTACCATTCTTCAGTTACTAAAGCTCCCTGATGGTACTGTTAAAGTGCTTGTCGAAGGTCAGCAGCGTGCAAAAATTCACCAATTCAAAGAAAGTGAGTTTTTCTTAGCGGACGCAGAATACGTTGTAACCTCAGAACTTGACGAAAAAGAACAAGAAGTGGTTGTTCGCAGCGCGATCAATCAATTCGAAGGCTTTATTAAGCTGAACAAAAAGATTCCACCAGAAGTTCTAACATCTCTGAACGGTATTGATGAGGCAGCTCGCCTTGCTGATACGATTGCTGCACACATGCCACTTAAACTGGTAGACAAGCAGCACGTTCTAGAAATCTTAGATGTGACTGAACGTCTGGAATTCTTGATGGGCCAAATGGAGTCAGAAATTGACATCTTGCAAGTTGAAAAACGCATTCGTGGCCGCGTTAAGAAGCAAATGGAAAAATCTCAGCGTGAGTACTACCTGAATGAGCAAATGAAAGCGATTCAGAAAGAACTTGGCGAGATGGACGACGCTCCTGATGAATTCGAGACTCTGAAGAAGAAGATCGAAGACTCTAAGATGCCTCAAGAAGCTCGTGAAAAAACCGAGCAAGAACTGCAAAAACTGAAAATGATGTCGCCAATGTCTGCTGAAGCAACAGTAGTACGTAGCTACATTGATTGGATGGTGGGCGTTCCTTGGGCTAAGCGTTCAAAAGTGAAAAAGAATCTAGCGAAAGCGGAAGAGATCTTAAACGAAGACCACTACGGCTTAGAGCGTGTTAAAGAACGTATTCTTGAATACTTGGCAGTACAAAACCGTATCAACAAGCTAAAAGGCCCAATCCTTTGTCTTGTTGGTCCTCCTGGTGTAGGTAAAACCTCGCTAGGTCGTTCGATTGCTGCGGCAACGGGTCGTAAGTACACGCGTATGGCACTTGGTGGCGTTCGTGATGAAGCTGAGATTCGTGGTCACCGTCGTACGTACATCGGTTCACTTCCGGGTAAACTGATCCAGAAGATGTCTAAAGTTGGTGTTAAGAACCCACTGTTCCTATTAGATGAGATCGATAAGATGTCTTCTGATATGCGTGGCGACCCATCTTCAGCACTTCTAGAAGTTCTAGATCCAGAACAAAACAACGCATTTAACGATCACTACCTAGAAGTAGATTACGATCTGTCAGATGTTATGTTCGTGGCAACATCGAACTCGATGGACATTCCTGGGCCTCTACTGGACCGTATGGAAGTGATTCGTCTATCTGGTTACACAGAAGATGAGAAGCTGAACATTGCTAAGAGCCATTTACTGGACAAGCAAGTTCAACGCAACGGTCTTAAGCCTCATGAAATTGAGATTGAAGACTCTGCAATCATCGGCATCATTCGTTACTACACGCGTGAAGCGGGTGTACGTAGCCTAGAGCGTGAAATCTCAAAGATCTGTCGTAAAGCAGTGAAGAACATCTTGCTAGACAGCGATCTTAAGTCTGTAACGGTTAACATTGATAACCTGAAAGAGTACTTAGGTGTTCAACGCCACGACTTCGGTAAAGCGGATGAAAGCAACCGTATCGGTCAAGTAACAGGCCTAGCGTGGACTCAAGTGGGTGGTGATCTACTGACTATCGAGACCGAAGCAATGCCGGGCAAAGGTAAGCTAACGCAAACTGGCTCACTTGGCGACGTGATGAAAGAGTCGATTCAAGCGGCAATGACAGTGGTTCGTTCTCGTGCTGAAAAACTGGGTATCAACTCAGATTTCTACGAAAAACGTGACATTCACGTTCACGTACCAGAAGGTGCTACACCGAAAGATGGCCCGAGTGCGGGTATCGCAATGTGTACTGCACTTGTCTCTAGCTTGACGGGTAACCCGGTTAAAGCAGAGGTCGGTATGACAGGTGAAATTACCCTTCGTGGTGAAGTTTTACCTATCGGTGGCTTGAAAGAAAAACTGCTTGCTGCACACCGTGGCGGCATCAAAACTGTACTGATCCCTAAAGACAATGAGCGTGATTTGGAAGAGATTCCAGACAACGTAATCGCTGACTTGAAGGTGATCCCGGTTCAGTGGATTGAAGAAGTACTCAAAGTCGCGCTAGAACGAGATCCGTCAGGGGTCGAGTTTGACGTGAAAAAATAGTGATGCATAGCAAAAATAAGTAAAGAATTACGCTGATAGGCCCGAAAAGGCTTGTCAGCGTTTTTTTTGGACGCTAAGTTATTGAACAAAGCGGCAGCCCTTTTGCAATAAGGCTTGCGGCTAAATTAAAACCAAAATGGAACGTACAGTCATCAGAAGTAGTCACAGATGACACATAGGGGAAAAACAGTGAATAAAACACAACTAGTAGAATCAATCGCAGAAAACGCAGACATCTCTAAAGCTTCAGCTGGCCGCGCTCTAGACGCATTCATCGAAGCAGTTGGCACAACGCTACAATCTGGTGACCAAGTTGCACTTGTTGGCTTTGGTACTTTCAGTGTTCGTACTCGTGCTGCTCGTACAGGTCGTAACCCAAAAACTGGTGAAGAGATCCAAATCGCAGAAGCTAAAGTACCTGGCTTCAAAGCGGGTAAAGCACTTAAAGACGCATGTAACTAATTTTCACTGCTGAAACCTCCATTTAAGAGGGGAAGGCAGTAAAATGCGTTTACTGTTTGAAAAATGATGTTTCATTCTTAAACAGTATGTGTACAAAGCACATTGAACTTATTTAAATTATGCGCATCCTACTGATGCGCATTTCTTTTTCTGATAATATCGCGTGAATAGATTTTTATTTTGAAGCCAATGCTTCATATCCGGAGAGCACTTAAATTATGATGGATCGATTACGCGAAGGCGTGAATAGCATCGCGGTAAAAATTATCCTTGGGTTGATTATCCTGTCATTCGTATTCGCAGGTGTAGGCAGCTACATCACCGGTGGCGGTAACAACGCAGCAGCTAAAGTTGGCAACACAGAAATTGCTCGTGGTGAGTTCGAACAGGCTTACCAAAACGAACGTAATCGTATGCAGTCTCAACTTGGCGATTACTTCGCGCAAATGCTTGCAGACCCTGCTTACGTAGAGTCTTTCCGTAAATCAGTACTTGATCGCATGATCAATGACGTACTGCTTGAGCAGCAAGCTGAGTCTCTAGGCCTACGAATCAGTGATTCTCAAATCCGCACCATGATTCTAGAAATGCCTCAGTTCCAAACGGCGGGTCAATTCGACCAAGAAGTTTACCAATCGGCACTACGTCGTGCAGGTTTCAGCGCAGAGAGCTTCGCTGAATACATGCGTCGTGACCTAATGCGCAACCAGCTTGTGACTGCACTTCAAGGCAGTGAATTCGTTCTTCAGGGCGAAATCGATACTCAGAGCAAGCTTATCGCACAAACTCGTGACATTCGCACAGTGACACTGTCTGTTGCTGACCTTGCAAAAGACATCGAGTTAACTGACGAGCAAATCGAACAGTACTACCAAGAGAACCCAGCAGCTTACACTCGTCCAGAGCAAGCTAAGGTATCTTACATTGAGCTTTCTGCTGAAGCGCTTAAGTCTCAGCTTGAAGTAAGCGATGAAGAAGCACAGAAATACTACCAAGAGCACCTAGACAAGTACTCAACGGAAGAGCAACGTAAAGTTAGCCACATCCTAGTTCAAGGCGATGACGAAGCGAAAGCTCAGGCAATCCTAGACGAGCTAAATGCAGGCGCTGATTTTGCTACGCTAGCGGAAGAGAAATCTGACGACTTCGGTAGTGCAGATGTTGGTGGTGATTTAGGTTGGATTGAACGCGACGTTATGGACCCAGCATTCGAAGATGCGGCTTTCGCTCTTGAGAATATTGGTGATACGACTGGCCTAGTTAAATCTGATTTCGGCTACCACATCATCAAGCTAGACGAACTAAAAGCGTCTCAAGCTCAGCCTTACACTGAAGTAGCGGCAGAGATTAAGACAGAGCTTCTAGACCAACACGCAGTTGATCAGTTCTACGAGCAACAAACTGAGCTAGAAAAAGTAGCGTTTGAATTCCCAGATTCTCTAGATGATTCTGCAGAAGCTATCAACGCGAAGATCACAACGACAGATTTCATCTCTCAAGTTGACGCTCCAGAAGTTCTGATGACGCCTGCAGTTATGCAAGCTATCTTGAGCCCTGAAGTGAAAGAAGACGGTCTAAACTCGGAAGTTATCGAAGTTGCACCTGAGCACGTAATTGTTGTTCGTGTAGAAGAGACTCGTGATGAGACAGTTCTTCCTCTAGCTGAAGTGAAAGATCAAGTTGTCGCTGCACTGTCTGCTGTACAAGCAGAGCAGCAAGCGGTTGAGCTAGGTGTTTCTCTAGTGAACGAACTTGAGCAAGGCAATGAAGCAGTACTAGCGGACAACAACCTTGAGTTCACTGAACTTGAAACGATTGACCGTAACTCGCCATTAGCGGCATCTGTATTCGCTCTAGCGAAACCAGAAGCAGGTCAAGCTGTGTTCGGTCAATCTAAAGACCAAGACGGTAATATCGTTGTTGTTGAGCTTTCTAAAGTAACGGCTGAGATCAACCCAGCCTACAGCACTCAAATTGGTGCACAGTTGGAGCGAGTTGGTAACCAGCAAGACCTGACTAACGTATTAAACGTACTTCGTAAAAACGCAGACGTTGAATACTACGTAGTGGGTCAAGGTCAGTAAGCGTTTGATTACCTCAGTAGCAAGCTCAAGTTAGAGCTTACTACTGAAATCAACACGTGATTGTTAGGCTTTAATTCAGATTTGTGAGCCAACAAACAAGCTGATGAAAATAAGATGTATAACGAAGCGGGTCACTTAGGTGATCCGCTTTATTTTTATCTGGTGATTGTGTTATCTAGCGCGGCAAATGCATAAGTTACGTTTTTTGAACAAAGGAACTATTTATGCGCACGATATATTCAACACTAATTCTTTCATTTCTGATGCTCTTAAGCCCTGCCGTGTTTGCAGACAGCCCAACCAAGGCTGAGCTTTACGAAGGCATTGAGATTACGGTCAACATCAATACCGCGACGGCAGAAGAACTTTCAGCACTATTGGTTGGCGTGGGTGACAAGAAAGCCAAAGAAATCGTCGATTACAGAGATCAGAACGGGGCATTTACTACTGCTGATGATTTGGTGAGTGTCAAAGGGGTAGGTGAAGCGACGGTTGAAAAGAACCGCGAAAGAATTCAACTTTGACCCGTTTTTCTACTTGTTAGAAATGAAGCGATAGATATGAAGCCTCCGGCCAATGCACCTGCTAGGTGGGCTTCAATCGCGATACGAGCATTAATCAGTTCACCAGTCGTGCTAGAAGGGCCAATAAGCTGCTCCCAAGCGATTTTAGCGACTAATCCGAATACTAACAGCCAACTAGACTTCCTGCCGTTTAAAGCCTCTCTGAGCGCGAATAAGCCAAACAACCCATGCAAAGTGCCCGATAGGCCAACGTAGATCTGAATACTTGAAAACAACAGAGCGACGCCAGTCACTAAACTGATCACAAGCAAAGCAACAACAAGCTGTTTTTTACTCGGTTGAAACAGGTAGCTGATGATCCACAAGCCTGCTAGATTCATCAGAAGATGCGAGTAGTTGGTATGTGAAAAGTTTCCTGTTAGGATTCGCCACCATTGCCCATCGGCAATCGCATTGCTATCCCAAACGACCCAAGCTTGTATTGGCTCAAATTGGAATAAGACGCATAAAAGTGAAATGAAAATTAAAACAGGGTACACATTAAATCCATGTCTCGTTATTGCCCCCAATGCAGCAAGGCTTTGAAAGCTTGTATTTGTCAGTGGGTTACACCACTCGAATCGAATGTTGAGCTTATCATTCTTCAGCACCCATCAGAAGAGCATCGTCCGATGGGAACAGCGCGTATTCTCTCGTTATCTCTTAATAACAGCGTGACGTTTGTTGGCGAAGACTTTTCAGACAACGAACAACTCAACGCATTGTTGTGCGATGAACAGTATCAACATGTGATTTTATACCCAAGCGAAAACTCTGTTTCAGTTGAGTCGGCGACATCTCCCAATAAGAAGCTGCGTGTGATTTTATTGGATGGCACGTGGAAGAAAGCATTCAAGATGTGGCAAGTATCGAGTAACTTGCATGCGTTGAACACGGTTCATTTACCGAAAGATCTCAAGGGTAATTACCGAATTCGCAAAGCACCCAGTGAAAATAGCCTTTCAACCGTTGAAGCTGGCTATCATTTACTTAGCTTGTTAGAGCGTGATGGCGACTTTAGCCCTTTGCTAACGGCATTTGACCAAATGATTCAGTTTCAAATCAATCAAATGCCGCCGGGCGTGTTTGAGAAAAACTACTTAGATTAAGCCGTTTTAGTAAAGTGAGTCAGGAATTAAAACTCGGTATGAGCTGAGAACAGTTGCTGATGCATTTTCTGCGCAAGATCATCAGTCATCGATGAAATGTAATCGGCTATCACGCGCATTTTTCGAGACTCATCTTGATGTTGTAGCCATTGCTTCTTGATGGGCAGTGGCAGCAAGCGTTCAGGATCTGCGCTGAATGCTTCAAACATATCCATGATGATCTGTTGACCTTTGTATTCGATGACCTGAACCTGTGGCACTTGAATAACGAACTCGCTGACAAAGTGTTTCAGCTTATCGAGTGTGCCGTCCATGCTCGGCTCGAGCACCGCATTGTAAGCCAACAGTACATTCTCAAAGTTAGCCTCCACTCGCTTAATCGAGATACTGGTCAACAGTGCGTTGACTATCCCACCAATCGCATCCTTTCGACGATACTGTTCACCAGAGAAAAGCATCTCTGTAATTGAATCTAGGTGTTCACAAATCCATGGGTCGGCCATCTCTTTCAGTTGAGGGTAAGCCGATTCGACCCACTGAGCTTTGGTCACAGAGCCAAGCACAATCGCATCTTCTAAATCGTGCACGCCATACGCGATGTCGTCAGCAAGTTCCATGATCGAACAATCCAGTGACTTATATTTGGTCTTGTTGTGCTCAAGTGGCTCGGTATGCGTTTTTCTTTTCTGTTTTAGGAGCTGTTGGTCGCTGCTTGAAAGCGGTTCAAGCACCCAGTTAAACAACTCTTCATCATGATCGTAGATGCCTTTTGCTGGCATCCAATCTTTAGCTCGGAGTTGTCGTTGATGCTTAACGGGTTCAGACTGCAATTTAGCTTGAACCTCACTCAGCAGAGAAGGGTACTTAATTAGACCTAACAAAGTGCGTCGAGATAGGTTCATCCCGTGATGTTCAGTGTAAGGTTCTAGCTGTGTGACTATGCGAAACGTTTGAGCGTTGCCCTCAAAGCCGCCGTGGTCGCGCATCATGTAGTTGAGTGCGACTTCGCCGCCATGTCCATAGGGTGGATGACCGATGTCGTGAGCCAAACACAGTGAATCAATCAAACTGTCTGAGGGTAATAGGTCTCGAAATTCGGGCTGCTTTTTCTTCAGTTGAGCGACGATACCGGTGCCAAGCTGAGCGGCCTCAAGAGAGTGAGTAAGGCGCGTTCGGTGAAAGTCGTTGACCGTGGTGCCATGGATCTGGGTTTTCGCTTGTAAGCGACGGAAAGCAGCAGAGTGAAGCACGCGCGCACGGTCACGCTGATACGGGCTGCGGTGGTCATCCCGTCTTATTTTATGTTCATCGTCATTTCGATGCTGCCATTCTTGTTCGAGTACAAAGGGTGGTTCGAGTTGAGAATTCAAAATAGCACCTATCAAATTGATTTATTTAGCTAATTAAAAACAACTTATACCCAGCTAGCTTATCTCGTCTAGTGATAATTCAAAGCTCGGTGCGAATGTGGTGAGAAAGTAGTCCATTTCTGGGCTTTTGCGTTGTTCGAGTGTCTCTTCCAATCGGCGCTTGGCTTGCTCGTATTCATGATTGCCCGCACTGAGCTCTTCCAAGCATTTCAGGTACGCACAGATAGTATCTGCCTGCTTGATGATGCTTTGCTCTTCTTTACTCGCAGTACCAGATATTAAGAAGGGGGCGAAGTCGTCTCTGAACTCTTCTGGCAACATCGAAAGCAGTCTTTGTTCTGCCGCGGCTTCTATCTTCTTATACTCTTGTGCAATATCCGGGTTGTAGTATTTAACTGGCGTTGGCAAATCACCCGTCAGTACCTCACTGGTGTCGTGGTACATGCCAAGCAGAGCAATGTGCTCGGGGTTAAGCTGACCATCAAACTTCTTGTTTTTGATCAGTGCCAAGGCGTGTGCCACGAAAGCAACCTGTAGGCTATGTTCTGAAATGTTCTCGCTTGATACCGAACGCATCAGGGGCCAGCGTTGAATTAGCTTCATGCGTGCGAGATGGGCAAAGAAATGGCTCTGTTTCATAAATGTCCTTATAGTACCAATCGTAGTAAATAACTGGTCATCCTAGCTTGTTAAAAAACTCGATAACTATGTTAGAATTTTTGATTGTAGAATAACTACTTATCGAAGCTGCTTGTCGAAAATAGCTGCCTTGTTCTCAAGCTTTTTCCCTACGCTATTTCTGAACACTTACTTACTGTGATTGGTATAAACAATACTCCACTCGTATCTTGTGTTTGCACAGGGATACGAGACAGCGGATACAAAAAAGGCTCCTAAACAGGAGCCTTTTAAGCATAGAAGTGAATGAATACAAGTTAAAGTCTTTTAAAACAGCAAATTGTAGCCATCTTTCTTTGTGCTCATTAACCTTCGATGAGGTCGTCTTGGCTGTAAGTCTGTAAGAAGCGCTCTAAACGACCAATTGCGATTTCTAGATCTTCGATGTGCGGCAGAGTCACGATACGGAAGTGATCCGGTTTCGGCCAATTGAAGCCCGTACCTTGAACCAATAGCACCTTCTCTTGCTTAAGGAAGTCGAGTACAAACTTCTGATCGTCTTTGATGTTGTACATGTTGGTGTCGATTTTAGGGAACAGGTACATTGCACCTTTCGGTTTCACACAAGAAACGCCAGGGATCTTGTTGATCAGTTCCCATGCACGGTCACGCTGTTCAAGCAGTCGACCGCCTGGAAGAATCAGCTCATTGATACTCTGATAGCCACCGAGTGCGGTTTGGATAGCGTGTTGCATCGGAACGTTGGCACACAAACGCATTGAGGCCAGCATTTCTAGCCCTTCTACATAGCCTTTCGCTAGGTGTTTAGGGCCTGTTAAGAACATCCAACCACCACGGAAACCACATACACGGTAAGCTTTAGATAGGCCGTTGAACGTGACCATTAATACGTCTTCAGCAAGCGTTGCCACTGAAGTGTGTACCGCACCGTCGTAAAGTACTTTGTCGTAGATTTCATCGGCGAAGATGATCAAACCGTGCTCACGAGCAATCTCAACCACTTGTAATAGGAAATCACGGCTGTATACCGCGCCTGTTGGGTTGTTCGGGTTGATAAGAACGATGCCGCGCGTCTTTGGTGAGATCTTCGCGCGCATGTCGTCTAAATCTGGATACCAATCAGCATCTTCATCACACATGTAGTGAACCGGTGTACCACCAGAAAGCGCAACAGACGCTGTCCATAGTGGGTAATCCGGAGCGGGAACTAAGATTTCATCACCATTATCCAGTAGCGCTTGCATAGACATAACGATAAGCTCTGATGCGCCGTTACCAATGTAAACGTCTTCTACATCAAGGTTACGTAGGCCTTTTTTCTGGTAGTGCTGAACAACCGCTTTGCGGGCTGAATAGATGCCTTTTGAGTCGCAGTAACCTTGAGATGTCGGTAGGTTACGGATTACGTCAACAAGGATTTCATCAGGGGCGTCAAAACCAAATGGGGCGGGGTTACCAATATTAAGCTTCAGTATTTTATGCCCTTCTTCTTCCATGCGCTTAGCATGTTTGAGTACAGGCCCCCTGATTTCGTAGCATACGCTGTTGAGTTTTGACGACATCCCGATATTTTGCATTGCCGATTTCCTGAAATTAATTTAAATACTTTATTAAAGTACCGC
>NZ_JBFRTR010000048.1:0-114613 GCF_041474215.1 Vibrio sp. 10N.222.52.C12 | reverse complement strand
CTCTCGCAGTATGTTACAAGCAATAAAAAGCCCCGCAAGCTTTCACTTGCGGGGCTTTTTTAGCTAATTGAGAAAAGGGCTAATTACTTACCAGCTTCTTTTTCTGCTTTAACTTTTGCAATCACTTCGTCAGCAACGTTAGTTGGACATGGTGCGTATTGTGCGAATTCCATAGAGAATTGGCCACGACCAGAAGTGATAGTACGTAGGTGACCGATGTAGCCGAACATCTCAGAAAGAGGTACGTCAGCTTTAATACGAACACCAGTAACGCCAGCTTGTTGATCTTTGATCATGCCACGACGACGGTTAAGGTCACCGATAACATCACCAACGTGATCGTCTGGAGTGAACACGTCAACGTTCATGATTGGCTCAAGAAGTTGCGCGCCAGCTTTAGGCATAGATTGACGGAATGCGCCTTTCGCTGCGATTTCAAATGCGATAGCAGATGAATCGACTGCGTGGAAACCACCATCGAAAAGTTCAACTTCAACGTCTAGAGTTGGGAAGCCAGCTAGTACGCCGTTTTCCATCATAGATGCGAAGCCTTTCTCAACTGCAGGCCAGAATTCTTTAGGAACGTTACCGCCCACAACTACAGAGTTGAACTTGAAGCCAGAACCTGCTTCGCCTGGTTTGATACGGTAATCGATCTTACCGAATTGACCAGAACCACCAGATTGCTTCTTGTGCGTGTAGCTATCTTCAATTGCTTGAGTGATAGTTTCACGGTAAGCAACTTGAGGAGCACCTACAGTTAGGTCAACGCCGTATGTACGCTTAAGGATATCTACCTTGATGTCTAGGTGAAGTTCACCCATACCTTTCAGGATAGTTTCGCCAGTCTCTTCGTCAGTCTCAACTTGGAAAGATGGATCTTCTGCAACCATTTTACCGATAGCGATACCCATTTTCTCAGAACCGCCTTTATCTTTTGGAGATACAGCGATTGAGATTACTGGAGTTGGGAATACCATTGGCTCAAGCGTTACTTGGTGCTTAGGATCACATAGAGTGTGACCAGTTTGCACGTTCTTCATACCAACGATCGCAATGATGTCACCAGCTTGTGCGCTAGTTAGTTCGTTACGGTCATCAGCTTGCATCTCAACCATACGGCCAACACGTTCAGTCTTGCCAGTGAATGAGTTAAGAATCGTGTCACCTTTGTTCAGTTTACCAGAGTAAATACGAACGAAAGTTAGAGCACCGAAGCGGTCATCCATGATTTTGAATGCAAGCGCTTTGAAAGTCTCATCTGTAGAAACGATAGCGTGTTCGCCAGTTTCTTCACCGTTCTCATCCATTAGAGGCTGAGGGTCAACTTCAGTTGGTGCTGGTAGGTAATCTACTACAGCATCAAGGATAAGTTGCATACCTTTGTTCTTGAACGCAGAACCACAGAACGTTGGGAAGAATGCGATATCACGAGTACCTTTACGGATACAACGCTTAACGTCTTCAATAGAAGGCTCTTCACCTTCCATGTAAGCTTCCATTAGGTCATCGTCTTGCTCTACAGCAGTTTCGATTAGCTCTTCACGGTATTGCTCAACGTCATCAACCATGTCCGCTGGAACATCTTTGATTTCGTAGTTTTCAGGAAGACCAGTGTCATCCCAAACGTATGCTTTACGGCTTAGTAGGTCTACAACACCAACGAACTCGTCTTCACGGCCGATTGGTAGAACCATTACTAGAGGAGTTGCACCTAGAACGTTTTTAACTTGGTCAACAACGTTGTAGAAGTCTGCACCCATACGGTCTAGTTTGTTAACGAAGATCAGACGAGATACTTCTGATTCGTTAGCGTAGCGCCAGTTAGTTTCTGATTGAGGTTCAACACCACCAGAACCACAGAATACACCGATACCGCCATCAAGAACTTTAAGAGAACGGTATACTTCAACTGTGAAGTCAACGTGTCCAGGAGTATCGATAACGTTTAGACGGTGATCGTTCCAAAAACAGCTTACAGCTGCTGATTGGATAGTAATACCGCGCTCAGCTTCCTGTTCCATGAAGTCAGTCGTTGATTCGCCATCATGTACTTCACCAGTCTTGTGGATTTGACCAGTTAGCTTAAGGATACGCTCAGTGGTAGTTGTTTTACCCGCATCAACGTGCGCGAAAATACCAATGTTTCTGTATTTCGATAAATCTGCCATTGTCTTACTCTGTTAATAGGATATAAAATGCGCGCAGAGTATATCACAATCTGTGAAGACTGATAGCTTTGCATGCATTTGGGACTAAAAAACTTTGCCTTTTTCTAACATATAGAAAAAGGCACTCAGTAGTAACAATCTAAATGATTGTTAATTATAGTGCTAACCTAAAGCCTAATCGGCGTTAAGGTTAGGCTGAATTGCTGCTGTATAGAGTAGCTGAAGTGAGTTCAATTACAACTCATCAAAAGCATTAATTGCTTCCGATAATTTTTTCACACCGTGGATCTGCATTCCTGGAATGCCACCTTTAGGCATGTTAGCCGCCGGTACAATCGCTTTCTTAAAGCCGTGTTTAAATGCTTCATTTAAACGCTCTTGTCCGCTCGGTACAGGTCGAATCTCACCCGCTAGGCCTACTTCTCCAAATACCACCACATCTTTTGGTAATGCGCGGTCTCTGAAACTAGAAAGTAGAGCCATCACCAACGCAAGATCAGCACTGGTTTCGGTTACTTTAACACCACCGACGACATTCACAAACACATCTTGGTCAGCCATTTGTAAGCCGCCGTGTTTATGCAGCACCGCTAATAACAAAGAAAGCCTGTTTTGCTCTAGGCCGACAGCGACGCGACGTGGGTTAGCCAGCTGTGAATAATCCACCAGCGCTTGGATTTCGACAAGAAGTGGACGCGTCCCTTCCCACACCACCATGACAGAACTGCCCGAGGTTTCTTCTTCACCACGAGACAAGAAGATAGCGGATGGGTTGCTGACTTCTTTTAGCCCTTGGCCTGTCATCGCAAACACACCCAGTTCATTCACTGCACCAAAACGGTTTTTGTGGCTGCGTAGCGTTCTAAAACGGCTATCGGTTCCGCCATCTAATAAAACAGAACAGTCAATAATGTGCTCAAGTACTTTTGGCCCTGCTAAGGTGCCGTCTTTAGTTACGTGTCCAACTAAGAACACAGCAACGTTATTCTGTTTTGCGTAGCGCGTTAATGCGGTTGCCGATTCACGAACCTGTGCAACACTGCCCGGAGAAGATTGAACATCCGCAACGTGCATAACTTGGATCGAGTCGATAACCATGATCTTAGGTTGTTCTTTTTCTGCAACCTGACAAATCTTATCCACGTTCGTTTCTGAGAGCATCTTTAGGTGCTCTTTTGGCAATCCAAGTCGAGACGCACGCATCGCGACTTGTTGCAGAGATTCTTCCCCGGTTACATAGAGAGTCGGTAATTGAGAAGAAAGCTGACACATGGTTTGTAATAGCAGCGTTGATTTACCGGCACCCGGGTTACCACCAATCAGGATCGCAGCACCCGGTACGACACCACCACCAAGTACGCGGTCTAGCTCTTTAAAGCCACTGCTAAAACGTGGGACTTCTTGCAGATCGATTTCTGACAGCGTTTGAACCGAAGATTCAGTTGCACCGCCCGCATAACCACTCAATCGTTCATTACGTGCGACCTGAGGTGAAGCGGCTAACCTAACTTCTGTAATCGTGTTCCAAGCACCACATGCATTGCACTGCCCCTGCCAACGTGGAAAATCGGCACCACAGTCATTACACACATAAGCTCGCTTTGCCTTCGCCATAAAACCTCAATAATTTACTCAATTACACAATGATGTTGTCAATTTGTGACTTATTTGACCGTACGGATGAAAATAAAAGTTGCAGTCATACCACTTATACTTAAAGATCGATTTAAACTAGTCGATAACATAAACGCACCGTCCATTCTAACAAGAAAAGTATGCAGCAATCTGAAATTCTATCTGTAGCAGAACGTTTAATCCCGGCTTACCACGCCGAAGATTTCGAATTCCTTCTTTCTCAAATGACAGAAGGGGAATCGCCGTCTCTGAAGCTGCTCGTTAAAATGGAACTGAATCGTATCATGGCTCCGTGTACAAAGAGCATTGATTTACGCGGGCGTATTGATAATGAGTGTCGTCAGTTCACTCTCGATGGCCGTAAGCACTGGCTCGATGATATCGCTTTAAACGCATATCAACGTGGTACGAAAAAGTTTAAAGGTTACACAGAAGGCGCATGGGAGTTAGTAATGACTCCGCGAACTCAGCCTCTGAGCGTTGTTAAAACATCTTCTCAAGGTAACCACGACATTACTAGCGCCAATAGCCCGTACGAAGCGGAAGCTATTAACCTAGGTTACGACTTAAAACGCCAAGAGAACAGACTCAAGATTAGCTCGCAGGTCGAGATCACCACATCGAAAGGGCAAAGCCTACATGGTGTAACGGTTGATATCTCCCCGTCGGGTGCAAAGTTCAAAGTACCGAGCGCCTTTCGATACAACCTCGGCGAGATCATCAGCGTTAAGTTCTCAGAGCTTATCGAAAAGTCCCAAGAAAACGATGTTAACCAAGCGGTTGAATTTCGTGTTTTGGGTATCGACGAATCTTATGAGAACAACGCGGTCAAATTTCTAAGAACCATCAAGGTAAGCGACAACAATATTGTGGCTCGCTTACTCGATGAGTCTTTAAATAGCACCAGTAAGAAAACCAGCCATGAGAATCAAGATAGGATTATTCGAACTCGTACTCGAGGAATCGAACATACCTATCTAAAGCATACTTGTAACCTACCCCTGTTTTTCAGCGGCAGCGAACTAAAGCTTGCCCTACTGACGGATAACAACCATCCATTATGGCAATATTGGCACGACGAACGAAATCAACAAGCGCTGGGTACCCTGTTCAACGAGCAACGTATGAACCTGTTGGCGAAACCAGGAGTGAAGGGAACCAGTAACGTTATCTACTCTTTTACCCATGAACACCAAAACAAGACCTTGTTCTATTCAATGATGCTGCCTGAAGCCTCTCGTGAACAAAGACAGCTGTTCTGGCACATCGGTGGCAAACGTAAAAGTTGGAAGGCGTTCAAGTTCTCGGTTTTCGAACTTTCAGACACTGAGCGACAAGCATTAGCTAAACACTCGGATACGCTGGCTCAAAGCTCAGCTCAACTGACGCATTGCGGAATCTTGCAAGAGATTGGCGATCACGAAAGTGCGGCGGACTATCTTCTGAGTGAAAAGCCACGCATTCCAAGCAGTGAATTGAACCGCTTCCGTCACCCGCGTACTGTCGTCGGCAATATTCAAAGCATCTACTTTGACTCTCAGACTCGTCGTAAAGAGCCGAGATACCAATTTAAGTCACCGTTGCAACTTACATCACAAGATGGCGCAGCGGCGAACGGACACACCTTAGATATTTCGAAGCGTGGACTGAGCATTAGCCTTGAACACCCAATGGTACTCAAGATTAATGATCCGGTATTAGTGAACTTCAATGAACTGCAGCTCTATGACAAGAACCTGCCACTGAGCACAGTGCCTTACCACGTAATTCGAGTGAGTCCGAATGGTCGCAACGTGCAGTTGGTTATTGCCGAGAACGCCAAGACAATGCGTACCATCGCTTTCCTTAATGGGCTTATCGATCAAAACCAAAGTAAGCTGATTAAGAAGCAAGAGATACTGCCAACACATTCGCTACTCGAATCACTGCACAACATTTTATTGAGCAAGATGGTCAGTAACCCAATATTCATTGATAAGCCAAGTTCAACGCTGCGCTGTAAGATCATTGGTGTGAATTTCCCACTGAATAAGCATCTAACGTTACTTGCTAAACTTGGTCACAACCAAAAGTTCTCACTCGAGCCAATCTTCAAGGGTCACACCAACTCACTGTTGGCTGAGCCACTAAAAAGAATTGAAGGTGCGGAGCCTAAGCATCATGACGTGTACATTGCTGCAGTGAAGTTTGGCGACAAAATCCAGTCGGTACACACCAAGTTGGTCAAAGACTTCGCCTCAACAAAGGAACGCATCTTATTCATCAAGAAAGCGCAGCACTTAGGTGATGTGTATGTATTGCGAGTCACCACGGCACCTATCTTTAATCCGCTAACGAGTTTATTCCAGTCGGATTTAGAAGAGCTTTCACGCATCAGTATGCATCAAGCTAAGAAGCTAGAGAATGAGGTGACGGCGTTTATCGGTTATGGCGAGATAGAGGACATTACCGATGAAGTGCTGATTCGATTGGAGCTAACACGCTAGCCTCGAGTGGCGTATTAACTTAAGCATGAAAATTGAAAAAGCAGGCTGATAGCCTGCTTTTTTTGTGTCTGAGCCACTATTGCTAAATAAGATACATAGCCAATAGCACTTAGGTAGAGCCCCTAAGGTTTCGCTTGCCAGCTGATCTTCTGTTGCTTAGCCAATACACCCGACAAGATACACAGCACACCGCCTAAACCTGCGTAACGAACAGCAGTTTGAGCTTGCTGCTCTACTTTTGGTTTTGCGTGGTAGGCAATGCCTAAACCTGCAGAGCCCATCATCACCAAGTCATTGGCACCATCACCAACGGCAACGGTATTATGTAGTTCCAATTCGTACTCTTCAGCCAACTCTACCAAGATATCCGCTTTGGTCTGCGCCGAAACAACATCGCCTAAGACTTCACCCGTCAACTTACCGTTGACGATCTCAAGCGTGTTTGATTGAGCATGGTCTAGATCAAGGGTATCTTTCAGGTAGTCAGAGAAGTAAGTAAAACCGCCTGATGCAATCGCCGTTTTCCAGCCAAGCTTATTTAGAGTATTCACCAGCCCGACCAAGTCTGGCATGAATGGCAATGACTGACGCACTTGCTCTAATATCGATTCATCCGCACCTTTCAGTGCTCCTACTCGCTGGCGTAGGCTCTGTTCAAAGTCGAGCTCGCCTTGCATTGCTCGTTCTGTGATTTCAGAGACTAACTCTCCCACTCCAGCTAGCTTGGCAATCTCATCGATGCATTCAATTTGAATCGCTGTGGAATCCATATCCATCACGATCAAACCTGGCTTAGATAAGTCTGGGACCTCGCTAAGGCAAGCATAATCAAGCTTTAGCGCTTGGAGGATTTCTTCGTGTGCTGGCGTTAGATTGCCTGACATCAAAGCCACTTCATAATGCCCAACCTTCCACGTATCGAGGATGGTGTTGTAAGTGCCAGTGAAAAAGTCGATGTCATCGAAAGATTGTGGAGATAGGTACTCACCAAACACAATCCAATTGGCCTTGGATTTAGCGAGTTGAGAAGCGAAACGAGTCTCGGGGAGTCGAGTTAATAATGTCGTATGCCTTTTTATCGGCAGATATTTCTGATCGTCCATGTGTATGATTCCTAATTAACTATGCTAAACGTTAACCTATTGCAATTTGAAAACGCAAGTCTCAATATGTCTTAATCATAACATTTGTTTATTTCAGGCTTCGTTAAACATGAATGAATCATTGTTCTCAATACGTAACGCTTTACGAATGCTAGCCCTCATTTTGTTGGCTACCATGTTCGTTGTAACGATTAAAAATACGGTCGTGATCAGTAAAGGTAACGAGAAGATCCAAGCAAAACAATTGGAAACTCTTACCAAGCTGCTTATCTCTCAGGCATCACTTTCAGCCAGCAAGATGATCACGCAACAAGACCAAGAGCGATTGCTTGATCTGACTAACCAGCTATCTCAAGACCGACTGGTGTTCGATACCACCATCTATGATGCAGAGGGTATTCGACTGGCTTCGAGCGAAAAAGCCCTCTCGGTACGTGAGGTTCTTGGCTTAGATACACCACTTTCAACAGCAAGTATCGGCAGACAACAGTTAGTTGAACCTATTTATTCTCCAGAGAAAACGATCATCGGCTTTATTCGAGTGACTTTTGAAACCGGTAAGATGACGGCGATTTCTGATCACCACTACCGCAAAAGTGATCGCTACATGATCGGTATGGTGTTGATGGGGTTTGTGAGTGGCGTGTTATTCATCATGCTGATTCGCAGAAGACCGACTAAGTCTGGTGAGAACTTACTATTGAAAAATGTAAGCTCATAAACACACTAGGCTGACAATAAATACTAGACTCAGAATAAATACAGCAATCCAATAAAAAGCCCCGACGCTCAGGCAGCAACGGGGCTTTTTGTTATCTGTTAACTTATCAAGCTAAGACAAATCAAGATTATTCTTGGTCACCAAGCAACACTGAGTCTAGTGCGATAACCATCATGTCGTTGAAAGTCGTTTGACGTTCATCTGATGTCGTTTGCTCACCAGTCTTAATGTGGTCAGAAACAGTACAAATCGTTAGAGCTTTTGCGCCGTATTCAGCACACACACCATAGATGCCAGCCGCTTCCATCTCTACGCCAACAATGCCGTATTTGTCCATTACTTCGAACATCTCTGGATCTGGCGTGTAGAACAGCTCAGCCGAGAACAGGTTACCGACTTTTACGCCGACACCGAGAGCTTTGGCTGCATCTTCTGCCGCGCGCACCATTTTGTAATCCGCAATCGCCGCAAAGTCATGATCTTTAAAGCGAATACGGTTCACTTTAGAGTCAGTACATGCGCCCATGCCGATCACCACATCACGCACTTTGATATCTTCGCTCACTGCACCACAACTGCCCACACGAATGATCTTCTTCACACCAAAGTCTTTGATAAGCTCAGTCGCGTAAATAGAACAAGATGGAATGCCCATACCGTGTCCCATTACCGAAACCTTACGACCTTTGTAAGTACCGGTGTAACCAAACATGTTGCGAACGTCGCACACTTGAACCACTTCTTCTAAGAAGGTTTCAGCGATGTATTTAGCACGTAGCGGATCGCCTGGCATTAAAACTACGTCAGCGAAATCACCCATTTCAGCATTAATATGTGGAGTAGCCATTGAAAATATCCTTAATCTCAAAACAAAAAAAGAAGAGAGAAGTTTCCCTCTCTCTTCGTTAACTATTATAGAAAGCTTGTACCGTGTCCCATTGGCGATGTACCAAAGTATGACGCTAAGCTTTGACCGATATCAGCAAATGTATCGCGACGGCCTAAAGAACCGGCTGGAACCTTCTGACCGTAAACAATCACAGGGATGTGCTCACGAGTATGGTCTGTACCTGGCCATGTCGGATCACAACCGTGGTCAGCAGTTAAGATAAGCACATCGTCTTCTTTCATCATATCGATGATTTCATTGATGCGACCATCGAAGTACTCAAGTGCCGCTGCGTAACCAGCAACATCACGGCGGTGGCCGTAAGCTGAGTCAAAATCAACGAAGTTAGTGAACACGATAGTGTTGTCGCCCGCTTCATTGATCGCATCTTTGGTTGCTTCAAATAGCGCAGGGATACCTGTTGCTTTGGTTTTCTGAGTGATGCCACAACCCGCGTAGATATCAGAGATCTTACCGATTGAGTGAACGTTACCGCCCTTCTCATCAACCAACTTCTGAAGAATGGTGGCTGCAGGTGGCTCAACAGAAAGGTCACGACGGTTACCAGTACGTTCGAATTGACCTTTACCTGGGCCAATGAACGGACGAGCGATAACACGACCAATGTTGTAATCTTCTAGCTCTTCACGAGCAATCTGACAAAGATCTAATAGGTTTTGCAGGCCGAATGTCTCTTCGTGACAAGCGATCTGGAAAACAGAGTCTGCAGAAGTGTAGAAGATTGGCAGGCCAGTCTTCATGTGTTCTTCACCTAGGTTATCTAGGATTTCTGTACCCGATGAATGGCAGTTACCTAAGAAGTCAGACAGACCAGCACGCTCAAGGATGCGGTCAGTCAGTTCTTTTGGAAAGCTGTTCTCTTTGTCGGTGAAGTAGCCCCAGTCAAACAATACCGGCACACCTGCGATTTCCCAGTGACCTGATGGCGTGTCTTTACCAGAAGACAGCTCAGCAGCATGACCGTAAGCGCCAATGATCTCAGCGTCTGCGTCCATACCAGGAGCAAAGCGACCTGTCGACTCTTTGTGAGCCATCGCTAAACCTAGCTTAGACAGGTTTGGCAGCGTTAGTGGACCTTTACGATCCGCGTTGTCTGCAAGGCCTTGATCACAATGGTCAGCAATGTGACCCATTGTATCCGAACCTACATCGCCGAATGTGTCAGCATCCGCTGTTTCACCGATACCGAATGAATCTAAAACTAAAATAAATGCTCTTTTCATTTTCTTCACCAACTTATTGCTCTTTGCACCAGAACTCTGTTTATCGGTATACACGAGGTATACCGATACCTGTTATTTACACGTCTTCAGAACGAATCTGACGGTAAACATCTGGCGTTGCTGTATATTCTCCGCCCACAGTGATTGCATTTTGTAATGCTGTTGCAGCTTCTTGCCACTGTTGTTCGTTGCGAGCATGAATCATTGCTAATGGCTTATCTTCACTTGCTACTTCACCTAGGCGAATGAAGTGATCAAAACCGACGGCGTAATCAATGCTGTCAGTTGCTACGCGACGACCACCGCCCATACCAACCACAGCCATACCAATTGCACGAGTATCCATTGCTGATACCACACCGCTTTCTAGCGCGTACACTGGCTTAATAATGTCTGCTTTTTCTAGGTAGTTATCGTAGTTCGTTACGAAATCAGCTGGACCACCAAGACCCGCTACCATCTTACCAAAGCACTCTGCTGCTTTACCGTTATCCAGTACTGCCATCAGTTTTTCGCGCGCTTCGTCTGAATCTTTAGCTAGGTTACCCAGCACCAACATTTCAGCACACGATGCTAGCGTGATCTCTAACAAGCGTGGATTACGGTATTCGCCTGTTAAGAATTGAACCGCTTCACGAACTTCTACTGCGTTACCCGCTGAAGAAGCCAGTACTTGGTTCATGTCCGTTAGGATTGCTGTTGTTTTCGTACCCGCACCGTTTGCTACTGCAACGATAGACTTCGCTAGCTCTTCAGATGCTTCATAAGTCGGCATGAATGCGCCTGAACCTACTTTTACGTCCATAACTAGAGAATCAAGGCCAGCGGCCAGTTTCTTAGATAGGATTGAAGCCGTGATTAGCGAGATATTATCGACTGTTGCTGTGATATCGCGAGTCGCGTAAACACGCTTATCAGCAGGTGCTAGATCGCCTGTTTGACCGATGATCGCTACACCAGCATCTTTCGTTACTGCACCGAACACATCATTGGTTGGTGTAATGTTGTAGCCAGGGATAGATTCAAGCTTGTCTAGCGTACCGCCAGTGTGGCCTAAACCACGACCAGAGATCATTGGAACGAAACCGCCACATGCTGCCACCATAGGGCCAAGCATCAGAGAAGTTACGTCACCAACACCACCAGTAGAGTGTTTATCAACGATTGGGCCATCAAAGTTCATGTGGCTCCAGTCAATCACCATGCCTGAGTCACGCATTGCACACGTTAGTGCGATACGCTCTGGCATTGTCATTTCATTAAAGAAGATAGCCATTGCGAATGCTGCAATTTGGCCTTCAGAAACCGTGTTCTTAGCTACGCCTTGAATGAAGAAGTTAATCTCTTCAGCTGTTAGGACTTCACCGTCACGTTTTCTGCGAATAATTTCTTGGGGTAGATACATTAGTGCCTCCCAAACTCTAGTGAGTATGGTTTGTAGGGAAAGAGGTAATGTGGAGTGACTTAACGCCACTCCATCAAACAGACTAAATCTTGTTACACCCGATTGGGATATTAGTATGCTGCTGGATCAGCAGTCTGGTCTGTCACTTCTAATGTATTAAGAAGGTTAGTTAGTAGGCTTGAAGCACCAAAACGGTAGTGCATGTTGTCTGCCCACTCAGCGCCTAATAGCTCATCAGCCATTGCTAGGTATAGTGCTGCATCTTCAGCAGTACGTACGCCACCAGCTGGTTTGAAACCAACTGTTTTAGCAACGCCCATGTCACGAATAACTTCAAGCATCATGCGCGCGTACTCTGGAGTCGCGTTTACTGGCACTTTACCTGTTGAAGTTTTGATGAAGTCTGCACCTGCTTCGATACAGATTTGAGAAGCTTTCTTGATCAGTGCTTCTTCTTTCAGTTCACCTGTTTCGATGATCACTTTAAGCGTGATGTCACCACAAGCTGCTTTACACTGTTTAACTAGCTCAAAGCCAACTTCTTCGTTGCCAGCAATAAGAGCACGGTATGGGAATACTACGTCAACTTCGTCTGCGCCGTACGCTACCGCTGCTTTTGTTTCTGCAACAGCAATTTCGATGTCGTCATTACCATGAGGGAAGTTAGTTACAGTCGCAATGCGTACTTCTGGAGTACCTTGCTCACGCAACGCTTTCTTAGCTGCTGGGATAAAGCGAGGGTAAATACAGATTGCAGCGGTGTTGCCTACTGCAGTCTTCGCGTCATGACAAAGCGCCACTACTTTTTCTGTAGTATCGTCGTCATTTAGCGTAGTTAGGTCCATAAGTTTAAGTGCACGTAGAGCTGCTGCTTTTAAATCGCTCATTTCTATCTCCGATCAATATATTCAAATAGTTAACTACTTCGCCCTCCATCCAGTATAGATGGATATTTTAGTAATGCTCAGTAGCCACAAATGAACGGACTTGGTTCCCTGAAGACTTGATAACTTTCGCTACCAATTGCAATCCTTGTCACCGCACAGTACCAGTTTGGTCTATGGCACAACAAATCAGTCATGTTGTGTCTAACATCTATAGCGTATCGCTAATTTTGGCTTAATCCCAGAAGAATAACGTTCGAGTTGATTTCGAGGTTACTTTCTTGCCAACAGAGACATCCTATCCCTTTAGCTTATACATTATAGGTATCCATCAATAAATTGTAGTGCTCCTTAGAACGCAAACGGTTTGTATCTCAAAAAAACATTCTAGACCCATTATCGACTTCAAGCTGATGCTTATGCTCATCTCAAAGAATCACTAGGCCTAAAAACAAAAAAGCCCCGCAGCAATTTCTTGCTACGGGGCGATATTATTATGGCGTCTATATATCGATTTCTAACTAATTAGAAAGACAGGAAGAAGCCAGCAATTGTTGCTGCCATCAGGTTAGATAGAGTACCAGCAATTACCGCTTTAACACCCATACGTGCGATGTCGTGGCGACGGCTTGGTGCAATACCACCTAGACCACCTAGAAGAATCGCAATTGAAGAAAGGTTTGCGAAACCACATAGTGCGAATGCGATGATAGCTTGAGTCTTCTCAGACATCACTTGACCAGTTGCTGCAACAACTTGAGCGTTTTCACCAACGTATGGTACGAAGTTTAGGTATGCAACGAATTCGTTAACAACTGTCTTCTGACCAATGAAAGAACCAGCGATAGTTGCTTCTTCCCATGGAACACCAATGATGAATGCTAGCGGTGCGAAGATCCAACCTAGAAGAAGTTCTAGAGTTAGGTTTTCCATACCGAACCAACCACCGATGCCACCTAGGATACCGTTGATTAGAGCAATTAGACCGATGAATGCTAGTAGCATTGCACCAACGTTAAGTGCTAGTTGTAGACCAACTGATGCGCCACCTGCTGCTGCGTCGATAACGTTAGCTGGTTTGTCATCGCCACCGTCCATTTCGTCAGCGATGTTGTCGTCTGGCGTATCTGTTTCAGGCTTGATGATTTTAGCGAATAGTAGACCACCAGGTGCTGCCATGAATGACGCTGCAACTAGGTACTCTAGAGGTACACCCATAGATGCGTAACCTGCTAGTACACCACCAGCTACAGAAGCCAAACCACCACACATTACTGCGAATAGTTCAGAGTTAGTCATTTTAGGAACAAATGGACGAACAACTAGAGGTGCTTCAGTTTGACCAACGAAGATGTTTGCTGCTGCAGACATAGACTCGGCGCGAGAAGTACCTAGAGCTTTCTGAAGACCACCACCAAGAACTTTGATTACAATTTGCATAACACCAATGTAGTAAAGTACAGAGATAAGTGCAGAGAAGAAAATCAGAGTTGGTAGTACTTGGAAAGCAAAGATGAAACCGATACCGTCAACTGAGAAGTTAACTAGGCTGCCGAATAGGAAACCAGTACCGTCTTTACCGTAGTCGATCACGTTTGCTACACCAGCAGAGAAACCTGCAAGTAGATCACGACCCCAAGGGATGTAAAGTACGAATGCACCAAGTGCGAATTGGATAGCGAAAGCGCCACCCACTGTTCTTAGATTAATAGCTTTGCGGTTGTCAGATAGTAGTACTGCGATTGCGATCAGTGCAACCATTCCGACTAGGCTCATAAACAGGCTCATAGTTTATGACTTCCTTATTAGTTATTTATTGGCGTGTTACAAAATGGGGCTATAAAGCGGAGGCAATTATACTCATGCGACCACTAATAAAGTAATGCCGTCCTCACACTTTCGTAGAAGATTCATGTACCATTCACACACAAATGTGACCCAAATCACAAGCTCAGTGCAATTTACGCAAACGATAAACAAAAACCTTCGATTTTATTCACATATACCGAATGCGCGATGGCTATTTTGCCAAATTTGCGCTGCAATCGATTGCTTTGGCTCTTTTCTAAGCAAAAAAAGTTCATTTAAGATCGTAACTAAATATTTGGAATGATTAACATTTCCTTGGTTTCCATACATGGGCATGTCCGGAGCATCCGTTTCCAATACCAGACATTCAAGGGGCAATTTTGCGATGGTTGTGCGTGTTTTTTGCGCTCTTGGGTAAGTTATCGTTCCACCGACGCCAATATAGAAACCGATCTTGATCCACGCCAAAGCTTGCTGTTCACTCCCAGAAAAACCGTGAATCACACCACCTAAGGTGAACTTATGCTGCTTTATTAGCTCGATAAGTCGGTTGTAAGACTTCCTCTCATGGATGATTAAAGGCAGGTCAAACTCCTTCGCAAGCTCCATTTGTTGGATGAAAAAGCGCTCTTGTTTCTCTCGTTCAACGTCCACAAAAAAGTCGAGCCCGCACTCACCTATCGCGACACATTGGCTGTTTTTTGAAGAGAGTAATTGGCGAAGTTCCGAAAATTGTTCGTCATTGGCCTGCTCTAAAAAGTAAGGATGGAAGCCTAATGCATAGTAAACATTGGGGTGAGATTGAGCGATTTCATCGAGCTTCCTCCAGTTACTTTGGCCAATAGAAGGGATGATTAACTTCTCGACTTGAGCTTGCTTTGCTTCTTTAAGATAGCCATCAATACTTTGTTCAGGTGTAAAACCTTGCTCAAACGCCTCAAAATCCGCGTGGCAATGAGTATCAAACAGCGGAAAGTCACTTATTTGCTGTGTCATCTTCCCTACTCTCTGTTTGTTTCCCTTGAGGATCACGGCGATAAGCAACACAACTGCGCTTGTTCTCAGGCGTTAACCCAAGCTCTTCACACCACTTATCGTATCTTTTAACCCAAGTTTTTATCCAACCCAACATACTTACCTCAAGTCTCAACCTAAAAAGCGCAAATGCATAAATTAGATTTATACATCAACACTAGCTGGCTATATTGTTGAAAATCTCACCACAGCGAATAATAAACGCACTTGCCAAGGAGGCATTGATAGCAAGACGCTCCATTCAATAACGAGATCCTACTTTATGAAAGCATCACTCTTAGCCATATCAATTTCTAGCGTATTAGCAGCACCTGCTTTTGCTTCTGCACCTCAAGTTGACGTAGAACTAGCAAACCAACAAACACTTCAACTTATTGACGAGCAGATGAACGCTATCGATGCTTCTGTTCAGTATAAATTAAACGAACAATATGCCAATGCTACTCCAGGCACGACAGCTACAGTCGATGATGTAACTTACGAAAAACAATCTAACGGTACCTGGGCTGCAGTTGGTGCCGCCTCGGCTGCGTTGGTTGCAGGGCTGTTAAGTAGTTCTTCATCTTCCAGTTCATCTGACAACGGTAATACAATCCCAGAGCTTCCAGTCACTACTTCAATGGACAGTGTTGGTACATGGAAAGTCGCGGATAATGACAGTGGATATATTGTGACTCTTGTTGGGCAAGAGGTTTATGTTGATTCAAGCAATGTGACACTTCACAACGATGGCACAGCAATCATTGTCGTGAACGATCGCAAACTTATAGTAGGAATCAATGGAGATGAGCTTTACCGAGTAGATCAAGTTACTCGTCCAGAAATGAATGAGCCAACATTTCCGGGAGAGCCTATCGAACCTGGTATTCCTACAGTTACTCCTGGAACCAGTGAAATGGATTACGTCGCAGAATTTATTGGCATAGATGGTATGGACTACTTATTTGAAGTAGACGGGGAGACCGTGCGCGTTCCACAACATAAAATCTCGATTACCGATAACATCGTATATTACGACGGTAAAATGTATGGCTTTGATGGCAAATCTTTTTATCTAGTTTCTGGTGACCGTCCTATCACACCACCAGGTACAGATACTCCAATCAAACCGATCATTCCCGGTGAGCCTATCGAACCTGGTATTCCTACAGTTACTCCTGGAACCGGTGAAATGGATTACGTCGCAGAATTTGTTGGCATAGATGGTATGGACTACTTATTTGAAGTAGACGGGGAGACCGTGCGTGTTCCACAACATGAAATCTCGATTACCGATAACATCGTATATTACGACGGTAAAATGTATGGCTTTGATGGCAAATCTTTTTATCTAGTTTCTGGTGACCGTCCAATTACACCACCAACAGATGAACTCCCTTTAGAACCAACACCTCCAGGTCACGGTCATCACACTGTGTCAGTTGATATTAACGATGGCTATGTTGAAATCACGGTAAATGGCAGATCCCAAACGACTGACTACACAGCAGAGGCTGATGATCGTGGTGTGGTTCACATCAAAGATCGTCATGGAAATATTGTGGGTGAAGGCTACATAGATGAAGTAAATGGAACAGTCACTTTTGGGAACGGTATTGTTGTAAATGACCGAGGTGATGTAACACTTCCTCCAGCGGTTAAAAACAACGTAAAAGACAGAGTGCAATCTATCGACCCAACTAAACTACAGAAAGCTAAATCCGCTATTCAACAACGTTTACGCGGCTAAAATTCAACCTGAGTTGAACCCGCTCACCCGATAATAGTGAACGCTATTATCGGGTGTTTTTACTCACTAGCTAAGGAAAGCGATTCGGAATTTGAATATGAAACGCCTTCTATTAATACTTGCTTCCACCTTCCCTTTTCATTCATCAGCAAATGACACTCTGGTTGAATCTATTGAGCGTTTTACGGATATTTTTTCCGTCAGCTTATCTCAAAACCCAGACAACGAAAAAACGGTTGCCACTCTTGATATCAACTATCAAATCAATGATAAATTGCGTGTTTTTGGAGAGGTTGATACTCAAGACTATTGGCAAGCAGGGTTGGGATATTCATTCTGGCAAGGGGACACGTACTACACTGAAAACACCGTAAAAGTCAGCGAACATGAGATCACAACAGGCATTTTTGTTGCTAAGTTGATTCATGAAAATTGGACACTGCTTGGCGATATCAACTACAACTATATGGACAGAGATTTCGATGCTTGTCTTCCAAACTTATGCATGGAATATAGAGCCTCTGACACATTCGATTATAGTGCAGGCGCTCTGTGGAGCCCGATTCAATATGCTGACTTTCTTTACAAATTCAACCAAGAAATCGGATTCAAAAAAGATACCCAAGACTTTTATATTAAAGATGATACTACTACGAGATCTAGACATATCAGAAATGAAACTAGGACCAACATTCATTATCACGAAGTAGCTGTATTCTTTAACTTGAAGTACGTAAAACCGTCCGTTACCTACACCATATACCCTGAAAACAAAAACTATGTGGAATTCGGTTTAGCCTTCGATTTCTAGCTATTTAGTAGCTGTTTAAGCTTCTCTCGCAACTCTTGATGTTGCCCATTAGTTTGATACTTCTTGTGATAGAAAAATTCAAACTCCACAGGACGCATTGAGAATGGAGGCTCATGAATCCGTAAGCCAATGGTTTTTGCTAATTGGATCATGCTAACCGGAACCGCAGCAATGTAGTCAGTCCCTTTTACCGCCAATATCAAGTTAGTGATGTTTCTTACTTCAATAGCAACATCACGAGTGAAGCTCTTTTCGGAAAGAAAGTCGACTATTTGAGTATCTTGGCGAAGTAACTTCAAGGTTACATGCCGTGCTTCAAGAAACTCATCCATCGAAATCTTCTCACCAAATTGACTGTTTTCAGGATCACTCATAAGAAGCAATCTATCAGTAGTTGCAAATTCAGAAGCTAAGCTCGTTTGTTTTGGTAAACCAGTATCGACTACTAAATCTACTCGATTGAGTCGGATATCCTCGACAACGTTATCAACAGAGATTGGTGATTCAACCAGCTGAACACCATTGAGCATGGGCATTTTGTGGAGCAGATTCGCTGGCATATAAACAGTAAAATCACGCTTTCTTGATACTGCACCTTCCATCAGCTCTAAAGCATCAGATAATTGACCTGCCAATTTGTGAGCCATTGACGTTGGTTCTATTGAACGCCCTACTCTTACGAACAACGCATAGCCTACCACCGCTTCAAACCTCTTGATTGCAGCACTGACCGCAGGTTGAGTTAGCTCTAACGATTCAGCCGCTTTGGTTATCGATCTTTGTTGATATACAGAGAGGAATGGCTTTACTAAATTGAGATCAAACACGCTTTACTCCATCAAAACGGTGTACTCTTAGTGTAACAAAAAAGCCGAATGCTAGAAGCAATTCGGCTTTAATATTATCCAACAGTGTTATGTAGAACTGTCGTTATTAGTGCTCGCGCGTCGCTCGGAATTGAACTTCAGGGAAACGTTCAGAAGCTAGGTTCAAGTTCACCATAGTTGGTGCGATGTAAGACAGGTTGTCACCGCCATCTAGCGCAAGGTTAGATTGGTTCTTACGTTTGAATTCTTCTAGTTTCTTAGCGTCATCACATTCAACCCAGCGAGCTGTTGCAACGTTAACACCTTCGTAGATAGCTTCTACGTTGTATTCCGCTTTCAAGCGCGCTACAACCACGTCGAACTGAAGTACACCAACCGCACCAACGATCAGATCGTTGTTCTGCATAGGACGGAATACTTGTACTGCGCCCTCTTCTGAAAGCTGAACTAAGCCTTTTAGAAGTTGCTTCTGCTTAAGTGGATCGCGTAGGCGAATACGACGGAATAGCTCAGGTGCGAAGTTAGGAATACCAGCGAACTTAAGGCTCTCACCTTGAGTAAAGGTATCACCAATCTGGATAGTACCGTGGTTATGTAGGCCGATAATATCACCCGCGTATGCTTTTTCAGCACGTGCACGGTCGCCCGCCATGAAGGTTACCGCATCAGAGATACTTACACTCTTACCAGTACGAACATGGTTCATCTTCATACCTTGGTTGTAAGTACCCGACACGATACGCATGAATGCGATACGGTCACGGTGTTTAGGGTCCATGTTTGCTTGGATCTTAAAGACGAAACCAGAAAACTTCTCTTCTGTCGCTTCAACATCACGCTCGTTCGCTTGACGCGTTTGAGGAGCTGGAGCCCATTTCGTTAGACCATCAAGCATGTGGTCAACACCAAAGTTACCTAATGCAGTACCGAAGTAAACCGGCGTTAATTCACCCGCAAGAAACAGTTCGTGATCAAATTCAGGGCAAGCACCGATAACAAGCTCTAGTTCTTCACGTACGCTTTCCGCAAGATCAGCACCTACCGCTTCATCTAGCTCAGGGTTGTCCAAACCTTTAATGATGCGAACTTCTTGAATCTCATGACCGTGGCCAGATTCGTACAAGATCGTTTCGTCACGGTGAATATGGTAAACACCTTTAAACTCTTTACCACAACCGATTGGCCATGAGATTGGAGCACAGGCCATACCTAGCTCGCTTTCCACTTCATCAAGCACTTCCATCGGGTCACGAACATCACGGTCAAGTTTGTTCATAAACGTTACGATTGGAGTATCACGAAGACGTGTTACTTCCATCAGCTTACGAGTACGGTCTTCGACACCTTTAGCAGCATCGATAACCATCAAACAAGAATCAACCGCTGTTAGCGTACGGTACGTATCTTCCGAGAAATCTTCGTGTCCTGGAGTATCGAGTAGGTTTACTAGGCAATCATTGTATGGGAATTGCATTACCGACGTAGTTACCGAGATACCACGTTCTTTTTCCATCTCCATCCAGTCAGATTTAGCGTGCTGGTTAGAGCCACGGCCTTTTACGGTACCCGCTTTTTGAATCGCGTTTCCGAATAAAAGAACTTTTTCAGTAATCGTGGTTTTACCCGCATCCGGGTGAGAGATAATCGCAAACGTTCTACGTTTGCTCACTTCTTGTTGGAAAGACATAGTCGCCCTTTGCTGATCTAAAGCGTAAAAAGGGCAAGTAGATAATACTTGCCCTTGAATTCTGTGTGCGGATTATACAGAAAGCGTATCACTTTCTAAAGGGTCAGTTTACACCCTATTTTTTGGCTAATTTTGTGATTAGCTATCTAGTTAGCGAAAAGACGTAACATGACTAGCTAAAAGACATAAAAAGATAGCTCATAATGATGGCATCTTCGTTGCCTTGTTTAGTTGGATAGTAATTACGACGGCGATCAACTTCGTTGAAGCCTGCCTTTTCGTAAAGATTAAACGCGTTCACATTACTTTCGCGAACTTCTAGCCAAGCACTTTCCGCATCAGCTTGCTCACACATATCAAGGAAATGTTCAGTTAGTGCCTTACCATAACCTTTGCCTTGCTTGCTTGGGTCTACCGCAATATTAAGCAGCGTCACTTCACCAACAATATTTTGAGCGAAGAAATAGCCCACCACTTGTCCATCAACTTCAAGGACATGATGACAAGCGCCTCGGCTATCAAGATCTCGGATCATATTTTCAGACCAAGGGTGAGAATGCGCGGCCTGCTCTATCTTCCAAATGGCGTCTAGGTGTTGTTGTGAAGTCGGTAAAAATTGATTAGTCATAAGCACAAATTTGTTGCCATAAGTCGCGGCGGTGTTGGTTGTTACCGTTAATGTCAGACAGTAATGGCGATTGAAGTGTTTTAGCCTTCAGCTCTTGAGCCGACTCACAACCAGCAAACCATATCCACTCAACCGAACCTAAATCCACAGTAGACAAGTGTTGCGGTTGAAGGTGTAAAGCCTGAGATAAGTCGAGCTTGATACTTTTGAGTACTCGCTCAAACATCACGGCGAGATCTTCCTGAGGTTTTTCAGGCGAAACCAACAGTAACTTGCAATCGCTCGAGAGCGGAGTCAATTCAGATTCATAACCTGCTAAACGCTCTGGGTGACTTAGTTCCCATTGGCTAATGCCCATCTCATGTAGGTATTGCGCGTGTGTTTGTGACATATCTAGCGGTAGTAACCTTAAGTTTATTGGAGCCAAAGTTTATTGGAGCCAGAAGTTTGTTAGAACTAGTTTTGTGAAAGCTGCCTCTATTGAAAGAGCGCTTATTAGAGCAGGGCTGATACTAACAAAAAATAAAGGAGCATCAAGCTCCTTTATTTAGACTAAATCAGTTTGTATCTTGTTGCGTGATAAATCAGCTTATAAGTCGTTGAACTCGGGGCTGTAAGCAATCTCACCAGCATGTCCAGCAAACGCACCGTTTACCAATTCAATCGCTTGGAAAGCACCTTCAGGCACATCCCAAACACAACTCAGGCCAAACTCGCTCGCAGCCTTGAAACCAAAGCGGCTGTAATAAGCAGGGTCACCCAACACAACGCAAGCTGGGTAACCAAAATCAACCAAAGTGGAAAACGCATCTTCAACTAGAGATTTGGCAATGCCTTGGTTGCGGAACTCTTCTTTCACAGCGAGAGGCGCAAGCCCTTGCCAGTTATGATCGTCGCCATCAAGAGTGATAGGGCTAAACATCAGGTGACCAACCACCTCGCCTTCATCAGAACAAGCCACCAGCGATAGCGTTAAATGGCTATTCTCACGCAAGCTCATAACCAAGTTAGCTTCTGCATCTGTTTCAAAAACAGATTTCAATAAACGATCAATGACAAGTATATCTGCCGGTGCTTCAGTTCGAATAAGCATTCATTACCTCACTTTGTGTATCTGGGGATTGTACTCCCTTCTGCACAAAATCAGCTAATTGATTTAACAAAGTTTTCATAGGAGTCGGCAATAAGTCCAAATCTACGCTATCCATCAAGTTTTTAACTTCTAAACCGAGCTCGGTATCGCCTTCAATAGACAGTCTACGTTGGAAGAAAAGCGTATCTGGGTCTTCTTTACGCCCCGCAATCAACACAAGATCGTTAAGATTGCCGCTAAAGCTTACATCTTCAACCACCTCTTTATCAGCTACAACCAGTTGCTCATTTTTGTAGCTAATACACCAACTTAACCCCATGTCTTTTATTGAGACTTTCAGCCATTTGTCTTCTAAAAACTCAAAGTCACCGTCCTCTAAAGCTTCCTTGAATACATTCTTAAGCGCCTCCAATAAGGCTCTTTTTTGTACTGTTTTAGGCAATAACTGGACTGGAGATCGCAAAATTGATGCGGCATTTTGAACTAGTTGAGTGCGAATCTTGTTTATCACGTGACTTATCCGTAACTTTGTCAATAATATGGAATGCATCATAGATGATGTTGAGATCTCAGTTACTGTTATGTATCAAATTAACTTCTGTTTGATACTCGACCTTTAATATCCTGAAAATCACAGTTATAGTAACTCAGGTAATGAGAATTACAGCGGATCGCTGCACTCACAGGTAAATATCGATAGCCACACAAAAAGTAATAAATATTTATCGATAGTGAATATTCAAGCTCTTGGAGAATTGGTAGTACTTTGATGCCTCCCCAACAACTACAACATTGGTTTACCCAGCTAACTGCAAATAGTCCGTTCTTTTTTGCAGTACTTGATGCTCAACATAACTATTTTATGGTGAATGAGCGTTACTGCGATATTGCTGGTTTGAGTCAAACAGAGCTTGCAGGCATGAATGATCGCCAAACATTGGGCGAACAGTTCTACCAACATCTCAAGCCTTACTATGAGCGTGCATTCAGTGGCGAAACGATTGAGGCCGAAGTCACCCTCAACGAAACAGACCTCGATACCAGCCTTCATTTCAGCCTATCTCCGCTTACCAATGGCAACAAAACCGACTACATCGTCTTTCACGCCTTCGACACATCAGAAAACCAAGTACTTGTCCGTTCTTTAGAAGAATCCGAAGCCAAATTCCACAAACTATCTCAACTACTTCCAGATGGATTACTGCTCGTTGAAAGTGACTACATCTTGTCATCTAACCCAGCAGCAGCGCGCTTGCTTGGCTTTAACTCAACCACAGAGTTAATTGGTGAAGAGTTGGGACGCCTATTTATCGATGAACAAACCAAAACAGTCTTCAATAATAACCTCAGCTCTATTATTTCTGAGTCTGGTTTGGTTTGCTTAACGGGTGCACGATGCGGCTTTGAACGTAAGGTTCAGCTCAACATCGACTCCACCACTGTTCTTGGAAGCAACACTCAGTTGGTGCTTATCCAAGACGCACAAGAAACCGCAAAACAATACACACCGGCAAACAGTGAAGATGCCTACATCGATGCACTGACCAAGCTCTACAACCGAGTTGGGTTTACTAAGCGTCTTGAGCAGTTCATTCACAACGATACGCCGGTGGTGATGCTCTACTTAGACATTGATAACTTCAAGAATATCAATGACTCACTTGGTCATCACATCGGTGACAAGGTGATAAAAGAGGTCGCTTCGCGCCTTAAACGCTTACTGCCTCGTAAGGCCGTGATTGGGCATTTAGGCGGGGATGAGTTTGGTATTATCTTGCCAGAACCTGAACATCAGCGAACACCTGAAATGCTCGCTGAAAAGATCATATCCCTTATCAACCAACCCTTCGATCTTCACCACTTTAGCAAACGCTTAGCCTGCTCTATTGGTAGTGTGAGCTTTCCTCAAGATGGTACTGATGCTCGTATCTTGCTGCAAAATGCAGACACAGCAATGTATGAAGCGAAAGATCGTGGTCGTAATCGTCTGATCAAGTTCAACGAACAGATGAATAAAGAAGCGCGTATGCGACTGTGGCTTGAGATAGAGCTCCAAAAAGCACTGCAACAAAATGGACTTGAGGTTTGGTATCAACCGAAAGTGAATGCCCGTGATTTCACCATCAACGGCGCTGAAGCTCTGGTACGTTGGAAGCATCCTGTCGAAGGTTATATCAGTCCGGCCGCGTTCATTCCTGTGGCGGAACGAGCAGGGCTTATTGAACAACTTGGCCGAGTGGTAATGCGTGAAGTATTTGCTACGGTTAAGCGCTGGAAGATGCAAGGTATCCTTCCAGGTCGAGTGGCTATCAACCTTTCACCAGAACAGTTTGGTAACCCGAAACTGATTGATTACATGGAAAAGCTACTGCGTTCGACCGAGCTTGATCCAAGTGCGATTACGTTCGAGCTAACGGAAAGTGCGGTGATGAGTGATAGTGAACACACACTCCAAATGCTTAACGCCATCAAGAAACTTGGCTTTGCTCTCTCCATTGATGATTTTGGTACAGGTTACTCTTCACTGTCTTACCTTGCTCGCTTCCCAATTGATGAGCTTAAGATAGACCGTGCTTTCATCTCTGATATCGATACCCTACCAAAGCAAATCACCGTAATTGAAAACATCATCAACCTAGGTAAATCTCTCGATTTGACCGTGGTTGCTGAAGGTGTCGAAACCAGTGAGCAAGCAACTCTGCTATCGAACCTCAACTGTAGTTCGATTCAAGGCTTCCACTTCTACCGTCCGCAACCAAAACAAGATGTCGAAGAGTTGTTTGCCCAAAACCGCCGTCATAAGAACTAATCAAGTACCTCATATTTAAACCAAGCCAACATGTAAAACGGTCACTCGTCAGTACCTCAAACGGAGTAAAAGCAGATTTATCCATCTAAACCTGCCTTACATCAATTTCGTCATTCACAATTCTTCATAAAATGCTCGCTTCAACTTAATTCTACTGGTAGTGAGCAAATGGAACTCTTATGCCCAGCGGGTAACTTACCTGCTTTGAAAACCGCTATTGATTGTGGTGCGGATGCTGTCTATATCGGATTCAAAGACGATACCAATGCCCGACACTTTGCAGGCCTAAACTTTGCGGGTAAAAAGCTCAATCGTGCTGTGCAGTATGTGCATGACCACAACAAGAAAATTCATGTTGCCCTAAATACGTTTGCTCACCCAAATGGCTTCGACCGTTGGACTAATGCCGTAGACAACGCCGCTGCTCTGGGTGTTGATGCGCTGATCATCGCAGACATCGCGGTGCTTGAGTACGCAGCAAATAAGTATCCAGATCTCGAACTGCACCTATCAGTGCAAGCATCTGCGACCAATGCGGCGGCTATCGACTTCTACCATAAAAACTTCAACGTTAAGCGTGTCGTACTACCGCGTGTGTTGTCGATTCATCAGGTCAAACAGCTTTCTCGTAACATCACTTCTGACGTTGACCTTGAAGTATTCGCTTTTGGTAGCTTGTGCATCATGGCAGAAGGCCGTTGCTACCTCTCTTCATACATGACAGGCGAATCACCAAATACCGTTGGTGCTTGTTCTCCCGCAAAATACGTTCGCTGGCAAGAAACAGAAACTGGCCTCGAGTCTCGCTTGAACGAAATCCTTATCGATAAGTATGAAGCAGGTGAGAACGCAGGTTACCCAACGCTGTGTAAAGGCCGCTTTGAAGCCGAGATCGATGGTGAACGTAAGCGCTATCACGCACTTGAAGAGCCCACCAGCCTCAACACGCTATCCATGTTGCCTGAGCTTTTCGCGGCAAACGTTGCCTCAGTGAAGATTGAAGGTCGCCAACGCAGCCCGGCTTATGTTGAACAAGTCACTCGCACTTGGCGCGCAGCTATCGATCGCTACTTAGCGAACCCAGAACAATACCAAGTGGAACAAGCTTGGAATGCGACACTGGCGAATGTATCTGAAGGTACACAAACCACGCTTGGCGCTTATCACCGTAAATGGCAATAGAGCCAAATGGAGAACTCAATGAAATACGCATTAGGCCCTCTACTTTATTTTTGGCCAAAACAAGACGTTGAAAGCTTCTATGAGCAAGCGAAATCAAGCTCTGCCGATATCATCTACCTAGGTGAAGCGGTGTGTTCAAAGCGTCGTGAGATGAAAGCGAAACACTGGATGGACATTGCTAAAGAGCTGTCGGCTTCAGGTAAGCAAGTCGTACTTTCCACCATGGCATTGCTAGAAGCACCAAGCGAAGTCAACATCATGAAGAAGTACATCGATAACGGTGACTTTGCGATCGAAGCCAATGATGTGTCTGCAATTCAACTGGCCAGCGAAAGCAAAGTACCTTTCGTGGTTGGCCCGGCAGTAAACACCTACAACGCACGCACCCTGAACCTATTCTTGAAACAAGGCATGACGCGTTGGTGTATGCCGGTTGAGCTTTCTCGCGAATGGCTAAGCAACGTAATGACCCAGTGCGAAGAGCTAAATATTCGTAACAAGTTCGAAGTTGAAGTGTTTAGCCACGGCTACCTGCCGCTTGCTTACTCAGCACGCTGCTTTACCGCTCGCGCTGAAAACAAAGCTAAAGACGATTGCGAAACCTGCTGTATCAAGTACCCAACAGGGCTACAAGTAGAAAGCCAAGAAGGCCAATCAGTCTTCAACCTTAACGGTATTCAGACGCAATCAGGCTACTGCTACAACCTAGTCAATGATTTACCGAACATGCACGACCTGGTTGATGTGGTTCGTTTAAGCCCTCTCGGTATCGATACCTTCTCTGAAATCAACAACTTCAGAGCAAACGAGCAAGGTCAAAAACCGATGAAAATTGAAAGCCGCCAATGTAATGGGTATTGGCATCAGCTTGCAGGTTTAGACGTTAAGAACATCTAGTTCCTCGCATTGGACTAACCAGTAACAAATACAAAATAGGTCTAGCATTCGCTAGACCTATTTTATTCGACTTAAGAAACGCGACCTATGCCGCCGCGGTTTCCATCGATGAGGCATCGAGCTTCTTTATATCTTTGTAGAGCATCACCATCACCACCACACTTAGCGCGATGTTAGACAGTGGGTACGCAATCCAGATCCCCGGCACACCATACAACTTAGGCATAATGTACAAGAACGGTAGTTGGATAAGCATATTACCTATAGTCACAAACATCGCCTTGCTGCCCTTGTTCACCGCTTGATAGTAAGCAGCTGCGACTACCAAGAAGCCATCCAGCGCCAGTGCAAACATGTGAAGGCGAATACCCAACACGGTGTACTCAACCAACTGAGGTTCGTCTGAGTTAAATACTGATACAAACTCACGTGGGAACGCATTGAGAAGCAGCACGAACGCCACACCAATCAATACCGAACTCATCATCGCAATCTTAAGTAGCTTGCGGATGTTTGCTTGGTTACGCGCACCATGGTTGTAGCTCACCAATGGTTGCATGCCGTTGGCGATACCTTCAGCCGTGAGATAATAAACCGTCACGATGTAGCCCAAAATCGCGTAAGCACCAATCATCAACTGGTCGCCATATTGAGAGAACAACGCATTGTGCAACGCCACCATCATCGAACCATAAGCGTACATAAAGAAGCTTGATGTACCAATGGCGAAGATTTGTGGAATCACATCCAGCTTCAATCTCAACTCATTCCAACGTAAACGTAGGTTTGCTCGACGCGAGAAGAAGTAAGCCAAGCCGAGAGCCGTTACTACAAACTGGGCAATCGCTGTTGCTAATGCTGCACCCATCAACTCCCAGCCATAGAGAGCGATAAACAGGTAATCGAGCACGATATTAATCACCGCACCAACGATCATCAGTATCGTCGCTAAGTTCGGACTGTCATCGTTACGCAGTAGAAACGGCATCGCGATCGAACCTAGCGTGAAGACACTAGCACCAATCAGAATGTGTAAGTACTGCAGACCAAGTTCATACACTCGCCCTTCAGCGCCCTGCCAAAGCAAGAAGTTATCAGCAAACAAGAACAGCAATGCAGAGACAATAGGCGTTATCGCTAACAACAAGGTTAAGCCCGTTGCTAAGATCTGCTTAGCGCCTTGAGTATCTTTTTCACCTTGGCGAATCGAGACAAGCGCACCTGTGCCCACACCCACCAACATACCAATACCAAGAATCGAACCAATCACAGGCCACGCAACATTGATACCTGCAAGTCCATCAGCCCCCACATAGCGGCCAATGAAGATGCCATCCACCACTTGGTACAGGCCATTAACCAACATGGCCGCCACGGTAGGGATTGTGTATCGCCAAAATTGACGACTAATTGAGTTACTCATTTCTTACTCTACTTTCATTTGTGAGTCGCATATCAACAAGATATGACTCGAAAAATTAGTTAACAAGGCTAACTAAATATCTAAATTATTTACTTTAAAGCTTTATTTAATAATAGGTTTAACTGCTGAGATTCTTGCTCAGACAAACGGCTTTCCAGTATCTGTGCCATGACCTGATAGATCTTACTTTCTTCTTCCAAGCCGACTTCCGCTTTGCTGGTCAGTACGACCAACTTAGACCTCGCATCTTCGAGCGAAGCTTTACGCTCAACGAGACCTTTTCTCTCTAACCTTTGAACCATAGTAGTTGCTGAAGGCTTGGTTACTTGCATTTCAATCGCCAGATCTGTCAATCGGATCGGTTCAGGAGAGGCTTGAATGACCTTCAAATAGTCATATTCATTGAAGCTCAATTGGCAAATAGGATCTTCATTTACCTGAGTGCGCCATATCTTAGAGGCGAAGCGCTCAATCTTTTCTAAATTCTGGTTCAGCATACTCACCTAATCAAAGAATAGCATTTAGTTAGCAAGGCTAACTATTTTAGTGTTGTTTAAATAAAAAGCAATCAAAACGAGATGAAGATCATAAAAAAGGAGCATAAAAAAACCGCTGACAGACAGCGGCTTTTCGGAATCAAAATGTGTTGCTTACTTAGCGTTGGCTTCTTCTTCGGCCTCAGCCAGCTTAACTTGCGCTAAGTGCTCAGCTTTAAGTGTGGTGAAGATACGGCTTAACTCTAAGAAAGAGTAACGATGTTCTACGTATTCATACACGTTAAAAGAAACCGCTAACTTGTACAAAGAGATAGCATTCGCGTAATCACCATTCATATGGTAACGCTTAGCAAGGTAGAAGTACGTCTCTGTTAGACGCTGCGCAAGTAACGTGTTGTCACGAGTACCGGTTAAGATCGCCTTGAAAGCCTGCTCTTCAGTAATGTCATCAAGCATAATCGCGACTAATACCCAACCCCACTGCTCATCACGGCTCTCGTAACGTTTTTGCAAATCAAGCTTAGCCTGCTCTGGCGTCAGCTCATGCTGAATGATGTACAACCACAGAGCGCGAAACGGATCGCTAGGATCGTCGGCATAGTGCTTCATCATCTCTTCATTGGCTAAGTCGTAACGCTCGCCATAGTAAAGCGCGATAGAGCGGTTCCTTTCTGCGTAAGAGTTTGCAGAATCAAGCTCTAACGTAGAATCAAAAGATTCATAAGCCGCATCAAACTCCCCTACCTGCGTAAAGTAAACACCCAAAAGATTGAAGATATCAGGTTGAGCAGGGTTCAATGAAAGAGACTGGTTGAAGTCGAGACGCGCGAGATCACGCAGGCCAACACTGTCGTAGTAGTTACCACGTTCAAACAGCATCTTAGCTCGAACTTCATCGTTCAAATCTGGGCGCTGTAATAACTGACTAAGACGTGCAATTTGAACTTCTTGCTGAACGCTTGGTTGCAGTGGCACAGCCATCGGTGGATAAACCCAACTTGAGGTGTTATCTGATGTTGTCGCACAACCTGTTAGTACAAGCAGTAAACACATACTCGCGGTTTGAAACCATTTCACAAATAATTACTCCTGTTATGACCGCAATAAAAAAGGGGAGCGATATGCTCCCCTTTATAACATGCTTTGTTGACGATAGGTTAGAAATCACTAAAAAGCGATATCACCATCGACACACTGAGAATTACTCAGCAGCAGGTGCTTCGCCTTCAGCTGGCGTTTCAACTGCTTCTTTCATGCTTAGACGTACACGGCCTTGACGGTCAATTTCAAGAACCTTAACAGGAACTTCTTGACCTTCAGTTAGGTAGTCAGACACTTTCTCAACGCGCTTGTCAGCGATTTGAGAGATGTGTACTAGACCATCTTTACCTGGAAGGATAGTAACGAATGCACCGAAGTCAGCTAGACGAGCAACTTTACCTTGGTAAATGCGGCCAACTTCAACTTCAGCTGTGATCTCTTCGATACGACGGATAGCTTCTTTAGCAGCTGCGCCTTCAGTAGCAGCAATCTTGATTGTGCCATCGTCTTCGATTTCGATTGTAGTACCAGTTTCTTCACAAAGAGCACGGATAACTGCGCCGCCTTTACCGATAACATCTTTGATCTTATCAGAGCTGATTTTCATTGTGTGGATACGTGGAGCGAATTCAGAGATATCTTCACGAGCACCAGAGATAGCTTCATCCATTACAGAAAGGATGTGCTTACGTGCGCCTTGCGCTTGGTTAAGTGCAATTTGCATGATCTCTTTAGTGATACCTTCGATCTTGATGTCCATTTGAAGTGCAGTGATACCAGCGTTAGTACCTGCTACTTTAAAGTCCATGTCACCTAGGTGATCTTCGTCGCCAAGGATGTCAGAAAGAACAACGAAATCGTCGCCTTCTTTAACAAGACCCATTGCGATACCCGCAACAGAAGCTTTGATTGGAACACCAGCATCCATAAGAGCTAGAGATGTACCACATACAGAAGCCATTGAAGAAGAACCGTTAGATTCTGTGATTTCCGATACAACACGAACTGTGTATGGGAATTCTTCAACAGAAGGCATTACTGCTTGGATACCACGTTTAGCAAGCTTACCGTGACCAATTTCACGACGCTTAGGAGAACCAACGAAACCAGTTTCACCTACACAGTATGGAGGGAAGTTGTAGTGTAGAAGGAAGTTGTCTTTCTTCTCACCCATCAGGCTGTCGATGATTTGAGCATCACGTTGTGTGCCAAGCGTTGCAGTAACAAGTGCTTGAGTTTCACCACGAGTGAATAGAGAAGAACCGTGTGTACGTGGAAGAACACCAGTACGTACGTCTAGCGCACGAACCATGTCTTTTTCACGGCCATCGATACGTGGGTTGCCAGCGATGATGCGGCTACGTACTACGTTTTTCTCTAGAGAACCAAGCATGCCGCGGATTTCGCGCTCATCTAGGTTTTCGTCTTGTGCAATTAGAGCTTCAACAACGTCGTTCTTGATTACGCCAACTTGCTCGTAACGAGCCATTTTCTCAGTGATCTGGTACGCGTCAGATAGACGAGTTTCAGCAAGTTCAGCAACTTGAGCTTTAAGCTCAGTGTTAACTGCTGGTGCTTCCCAGTTCCAAGATGGAGTTGCAACTTCAGCAGCAAACTCGTTGATTGCTTTGATTACAACTTGTTGTTGGTCGTGACCGTAAACAACAGCTGAAAGCATTTCTTCTTCAGATAGGTTATCTGCTTCAGATTCAACCATAAGTACTGCGCCTTCTGTACCAGACACAACTAGGTCTAGTTTAGAGTTTTCAAGCTCAGTATTTGATGGGTTAAGAACAAGTTCGCCGTCGATGTGACCAACACGTGCAGCACCGATAGGACCATTGAATGGAGCACCAGAGATAGCAAGCGCAGCAGATGTTGCGATCATAGTGATCATGTCTGGGTTTACGTCAGGGTTGATAGAAACAACCGTAGCGATAACTTGAACTTCGTTTTTAAACGCACTTGGGAAAAGTGGACGAATTGGACGGTCAATCAGACGAGCTGTTAGTGTTTCGCCTTCAGATGGACGACCTTCACGCTTGAAGAAACCACCAGGGATTTTACCCGCAGCGTATGTACGCTCTTGGTAGTTTACTGTTAGTGGGAAGAAGTCTTGACCTGCAACTGCTTCTTTCTTAGCAACAACAGAAACGAATACTGAAGTATCGTCCATAGTCGCCATTACAGCAGCAGTAGCTTGACGTGCAATTACGCCCGTTTCTAGAGTAACGGTGTGGTTACCGTACTGGAACGATTTTACAACTGGTTTTTCAAACATTGTATATCCTTAGCTCTAAAGTCAGACTTTAGATTAAGTGAATAATGACTCAAGACATTACCAATCGCGACTAGTGAAAAGGGACTTAGGATGGTGACTCTTTGTATGTGTTCATACGCCGAATTAAGACCAAATCCGCCTTTGAATAGTCGCGACCTATTGGCCGACATCTGTGACTGTAATCTCTTGAGAGGTTGATTGCCAAACGCTGAAAACGCTATAGGCGGGCGTAGTATAAACTATTTTTATTAGGAGATATATTTCCTATCAGAAAAAGCCAGATGATATTCTGAGCATCCAGCCTAGCATTTTCTTACAGGCACAAAAAAAGGAGCATAAATGCTCCTTTTCTTCAAACTGTCTTTGCAGACATCGCTATTAGCGACGTAGGCCTAGACGCTTGATTAGGTCTTGGTAACGAGCAAGGTTTTTGCCTTTCAAGTAATCAAGAAGCTTACGACGGCTAGAAACCATACGTAGTAGACCACGACGGCTGTGGTGATCGTGTTTGTGCGCTTTGAAGTGACCTTGTAGGTGGTTGATAGAAGCAGTAAGTAGTGCTACTTGTACTTCTGGTGAACCTGTGTCGCCTTCAGATTGTGCGTATTCTGCAACGATTGCTGCTTTAGTTTCTGCATTCAGAGACATAATTCTCTCCTGATAAGAGTAAGTTTATATTTGTAGCAGCCAATCTCTGATTCAGCCGCTACGCGAGCCGAGGATTATAGGGAAGTTTGTCAGTTGGTGCAATAACAATCGAACCCATTAAAAACGAAAAAAGCGAACCACCTAAATTAGGCGTTCGCTTTCTATCTTATTTGCTCACTTTTCACGACTCAGCGCTAAGATCCGATGTAAGCGCTACGCTTGTGGCTCTTCATCTCTGAAAACAACCAAACGCTTCGGTGCAACTCGGCCATCTTCAGCAATCTGAGCTACGCCGACAAACAGCTTCTCTTCGCCACTTGTCATACGAACCGTGCCTTCAGTTGGCGCACCAGCAACCTGAACTGGCATACCGTGCTGAACTAGGTCAGTCAGTTCCGCGTTCAGGTTTACTTCTGGTAAGTCTTCAACGGCAGTGTCCATTGGCATCAGCAGTGGATCAAGCAGCTCTTTCGGTGCAATTTCTTGCGCCTGTGCTTGCTCTAGGATCTCGTTTAACTGCTCCAAAGTCACCATACGCTCGTATGGGTACTTTGCGACACCTGTACGACGAAGCATGGTCACGTGAGCACCACAACCTAGCATTTCACCAAGGTCGTCGGTAATTGTGCGGATGTATGTGCCTTTCGAACAATGCACTTCCATTTCAACTTCATCACCTTCAAAGCGAAGCAGTTCAATAGAGTACACAGTGATCTTACGAGACTCACGAGGAACCTCGATACCTGCACGTGCGTATTCGTACAAAGGCTTACCTTGATACTTCAATGCCGAAAACATTGATGGTATCTGATCGGTTTCACCCTTGAAGCTCGCAATGCAACGTTCAAGCTGTTCTTGAGTCACGTTAACATCACGTGTCTCTACCACTTCACCATCAGAGTCAGAGGTATTGGTACGCTCACCAAGCTTAGCGATAACAACGTAGCGCTTATCAGAATCTAGAAGAAACTGAGAGAACTTCGTTGCTTCACCAAGACAAATTGGCAGCATGCCAGTCGCAAGAGGATCCAGAGCACCGGTGTGCCCTGCCTTCTCTGCAAAGTAAATACGCTTTACTTTTTGCAGTGCATCATTAGACGAAATGCCAGTCGGCTTATCTAATAGAATTACCCCGTTGATAGGGCGACCTTTACGACGGCGAGCCATTACTCTTCGCCCTTAGACTGAGCTTCGTCAGTGCGGCCAGCTTCTTCTTGCTTACGCTTATCATCGTTCAGAACTTCACTTACTAGGTTAGACATACGCATGCCTTCTACTAGTGTGTTGTCGTAAGTAAAACGAACTTCAGGCGTTAGACGGTGGCGAATACGCTTACCAAGAGCCATACGAACTGGCACTTCATGCTCTTTAAGAGCTTTAAGGCATGATTCAGGAGTTTGCTCACCAACACACAGGAAAGTCACGAACACTTTTGCGTAAGCAAGGTCACGAGACACTTCTACGTCTGAGATAGTTACCATACCAATACGTGAGTCACGAACTTCACGTTGTAGGATAAGCGCAAGCTCTTTTTGAAGCTGCTGAGACACACGTTGTGTGCGGCTAAATTCTTTTGACATTTTCTTTTCTCACTTAGAAAGATGGGGGGCTTGGTAATAACCAGCCCCCCATGGTGTATTCAACAACCGATTACTTATTACCTTTACTAGTAATGTTAGTAACCTTAGTCAATATGTCGAGTCGTACAGACTGATTAGTCTAGAGTACGTTTAACCTCAACGATTTCGAATACTTCGATCTGGTCACCAACGCGAACGTCGTTGTAGTTCTTAACGCCGACACCACACTCGTAACCGTTCTTAACTTCTTGAACGTCATCTTTAAAGCGACGAAGTGACTCTAGTTCACCTTCGTAGATAACAACGTTTTCACGAAGTACACGGATTGGGTTGCTACGCTTAATCGTACCTTCAGTCACGATACAACCAGCGATTGCACCAAGTTTAGGCGACTTAAATACGTCACGAACTTGTGCAAGACCAATGATCTCTTGACGGAATTCAGGAGCAAGCATACCGCCCATCGCCTGTTTAACTTCGTCAATTAGTTGGTAAATGATTGAGTAGTAACGTAGATCTAGGTTTTCGTTCTGAACCGTGTTACGCGCAGTTGCGTCAGCACGAACGTTGAAACCAAGGATGATAGCGTTAGAAGCTGCAGCAAGCGTTGCATCAGTTTCAGTAATACCACCAACACCAGAACCTACGATGTTCACTTTCACTTCGTCAGTTGACAGTTTCAGTAGAGAGTCAGCAATCGCTTCTACAGAACCTTGAACGTCAGCTTTAAGTACCACGTTAAGCTCAGCAACTTCGCCAGCCGTCATGTTCGCGAACATGTTCTCTAGTTTCGCTTTTTGTTGGCGAGCTAGTTTAACATCACGGAATTTACCTTGACGGTAGTTCGCAACTTCACGTGCTTTACGCTCATCACGTACAACAGTCGCTTCATCGCCTGACGAAGGAACACCAGAAAGACCTAGAATTTCTACAGGAATAGATGGACCTGCAGTTTCGATGTCTTTACCGTTTTCATCACGCATTGCACGAACACGGCCGTACTCTTGACCACAAAGAACGATATCGCCTTTGTTTAGAGTACCAGACTGTACTAGTACTGTTGCAACTGGACCACGACCTTTATCAAGACGAGATTCAACAACAACACCAGACGCCATGCCTTCTTTAACCGCTGTAAGTTCAAGAACTTCAGACTGAAGAAGGATAGCTTCTAGAAGACCATCGATGTTTGTACCCTGTTTAGCAGAGATGTGAACGAAGATGTTCTCACCACCCCATTCTTCAGGGATAACGTCGTATTGAGCTAGCTCATTCTTAACGTTGTCTGGGTTTGCACCCTCTTTATCGATCTTGTTCACAGCAACAATCAGAGGAACGCCTGCCGCTTTCGCGTGCTGGATTGCTTCGATTGTTTGTGGCATTACGCCATCGTCTGCTGCAACTACAAGTACAACGATATCTGTCGCTTGAGCACCACGAGCACGCATAGCTGTAAACGCCGCGTGTCCAGGAGTATCAAGGAAAGTGATCATACCGTTGTCAGTATCTACGTGGTAAGCACCAATGTGCTGCGTGATACCGCCAGCTTCGCCAGAAGCAACGTGTGCTTTACGAATGTAATCAAGTGTTGAAGTTTTACCGTGGTCAACGTGACCCATGATAGTAACAACAGGAGCACGACCTTCAGCGATAGCATCGCTATCACGGTCAGCTAGTACTGCTTCTTCAAGTTCGTTTTCTTTACGTAGGATTACCTTGTGACCCATTTCTTCAGCAACAAGTTGTGCTGTTTCTTGGTCGATCACTTGGTTGATAGTCGCCATAGCGCCCATCTTCATCATTACTTTGATAACTTCAGTTGCTTTAACTGACATTTTGCTAGCCAGTTCAGAAACAACGATAGTTTCGCCGATAGCAACGTCAGATTTAGCAACAGTTGCTGACTTATCGAAGCCTTGCTGCATTGAAGTTGGTTTAGCAAGCTTACCTTTACCGCCACGACCACGCTGGTTACGACCACCACGGTTGTTTGCAGGTTGGTTAGCAGGAGCTGCTTTCTTCTTGCGACGACGAGGTGCTTTCTCATCTTTCTTATCTGCCGCATCTTCAGCTTCACGAGCGTAAGTAGAAGTAGTCACATGGTAATCCGCAGATTTCTCTTGCTCTTTCTTCTTCTTCTCTTCTTCAGACCAACGTTCTTGGTTCTCTTCTGCTAACTTACGAGCTTCTTCAACAAGCTTAGCTGCTTCAGCTTCTGCTTTACGAGTTGCTTCTAGCTCTTGACGAGCTTTAAGTTCATCCGCTTCTTTTTTCGCTTGTGCGTTAGCGTCTGCATTTTTTGAATTCATGTCTTTTTTAGCCTTTTCAGCTTGTGCGCGTTGAGCCTTCTCTTCAGCTTCACGTTTTGCATCCGCTTCACGTGTTACTTTTTCTTCAGCTTCGCGCTGTGCTTTCTCTGCAGCATCACGTTTCGCTTGCTCTTCAGCATCGCGTTGTGCTTTCTCTTCCGCTTCACGATTAGCTACTTCCTCAGCTTCACGTTTCGCTTCATCTTCAATAGTGCTGCGCTTCACGTAAGTACGCTTTTTACGTACCTCTACTTGAACATCCTTACTCTTACCGCCTCCAGCGGCAACACTTAGCGTGCTGCGGGTCTTGCGTTGAAGAGTTAAACGAGTCGGTTCTGTTTCGCCTGAAGTATCGCCGTGCTCCTTTTTAAGGTGCGTTAGCAATGTTTGCTTCTCTGAATCAGTCACTTGATCCGACCCTGCTTTCTTCATGCCTGCATCAGCAAGTTGTTCAATTAAGCGGTCAACTGGCGTACCAATCTCTTCACTCAGTGCTTTAACTGTTAATTGTGTCATACCGCTTTCTCTCCTTGCTGAATTATTCTTCGTCGCCGAACCAACAGATGTTACGCGCAGCCATAATTAGCTCGCCTGCACGCTCTGCAGTTAGGTCTTCGATGCCTTCTAGTTCATCAACGCCTTGGTCAGCTAGGTCTTCCAGTGTCGCAACGCCTTTTGCTGCTAGCTTGTAAGCCATTTCACGCTCAAGACCTTCAAGTGCAAGTAAGTCTTCAGCAGGCTCAACACCGTCGAAAGTTTCTTCTTTCGCTAGCGCTAGAGTAGTCAGTGCGTCTTTTGCGCGGTTACGTAGTTCTTCAACGATACCTTCGTCTAGACCGTCTACTTCAAGAAGTTCGTTCACAGGAACGTATGCTACTTCTTCAAGCGTAGAGAAGCCTTCTTCAACAAGCATTTGAGCAAAGTCTTCTTCAATGTCTAGGTGCTTCATGAAGTTTTCAATAGAGGCAACTGCTTCTTCTTGGTGCTTCTTCTCAAGATCAGCAACAGTCATTACGTTCAGTTCCCAACCAGTAAGTTGAGACGCTAGACGTACGTTTTGACCGCTACGGCCAATCGCTTGTGCTAGGTTATCCGCTTCAACAGCGATATCCATAGAGTGTGCGTCTTCATCAACGATGATTGAAGCAACATCAGCAGGAGCCATTGCGTTGATTACGAATTGAGCCGGGTTATCATCCCAAAGAACGATATCGATACGTTCACCACCAAGATCGTTAGAAACAGCTTGTACACGTGCGCCACGCATACCAACACACGCACCAACTGGGTCAATACGTTTGTCGTTTGTTTTCACAGCGATTTTAGCACGAGAACCGGCATCACGTGCAGCACCTTTAAGTTCAATTAGCTCTTCACCAATCTCAGGCACTTCAACACGGAATAGTTCAGCTAGCATTTCTGGCTTCGAACGAGTAACGAAAAGCTGGAAACCACGAGCTTCTGGTTTAACTGCGTAAAGAAGACCACGAACACGGTCACCTGGACGGAAGTTTTCACGAGGAAGTTGGTCATCACGAAGGATTACCGCTTCAGCGTTGTTACCTAGGTCTAGAATAATAGTGTCACGGTTAACTTTCTTAACTGCGCCAGTTACTAGCTCGCCTTCGTTATCGATGAACTGCTCAACGATTTGAGCGCGTTCAGCTTCACGTACTTTCTGTACGATAACTTGCTTAGCCGTTTGAGTCGTAATACGGTCAAACGTTACTGATTCGATATCATCTTCAATGAAACCGCCAAGTTCGATCTCTGGGTTATCGTACTTTGCAGCTTCAATAGAGATTTCTTTTGTTGGGAATTCAACTTCCTCAACAGCTTCCCAACGACGGAAAGTTTCGAAATCACCCGTTTTACGGTCAATTTCAACACGAACTTCAATTTCTAGTTCGCTTTTCTTTTTTGTTGCCGTTGCAAGCGCGATTTCAAGCGCTTCAAAAATACGCTCACGAGGAACTGCTTTCTCATTTGAAACAGCTTCTACTACCGCCAAAATTTCTTTGTTCATTAATCTAGCCTCTTAAGCTCTTCTCTCTAGGAGAACTAAAATTTAGGGATCAGGTTAGCTTTCGCAATATTGCTCAGGACGAATTCTTCTTCTTGTCCTTCAACCAATACTTTCACTGTCTCGCCTTCGATAGATTGGATATCACCTTTCCATTTACGACGGTTGCCGACAGCCATTTTCAAAACGATGCTTACCTCGTGACCAATAAATTGTTGGTAATGCTCTGCTTTGAACAGTGGTCTCTCTAAACCTGGTGAAGACACTTCAAGGTTATAAGCCACTGAAATTGGATCTTCAACGTCCATTACGGCACTTACTTGGTGGCTAACTTCAGCGCAATCATCTACATTGATACCGTTTGGTGAATCGATGTAAATACGTAGCGTTGAGTGCTCACCAGCACGAATAAATTCTAATCCAACTAACTCATAACCTGATGCTGCTACTGGAGCGTCAAGCATTTCAGTAAGTTGTCTTTCTAAACCAGTCATTTAACCACTCCAGAAACAAAAAAAGGGCTCAAAGCCCAATTTAAATTCCAAGCAAACATTATCTAAATACATTTACAAATGCTTAGATAACAAAAAACCCCGTATAAGCCGGGGTTTTTGTTGCTGGACCCTTATATGTTAAGTGCCATCACGTTCGATATCGCACCTAACTCACAGTGAGGTTCACACTGTGCAAACTTGCTACCAATACAAGCTATATAATAGCATTGAAATTGGTTGCGGGAGCCGGATTTGAACCGACGACCTTCGGGTTATGAGCCCGACGAGCTACCAAACTGCTCCATCCCGCGTCCGACTTGCGAGCATTATACGCCCAACAAGATGTTTTACAAGTTTGTAAACATGGTGCCGAGAGAGGGACTCGAACCCTCACACCCTAAGGCACTAGCACCTCATGCTAGCGTGTCTACCAATTTCACCATCTCGGCATCAAATCTTTACAGATTATTGTGGAATTTCGTCGCCTTGCGCCGGAACTTCACTCACTGCATCATCAGCTTGTTGAATCACCTGACCTTGGGTCGGGTCAATCCATTGTGACTCAGTTTTATGTGTAGACATATTACCAAGCACTAAGCTAAGGATAAAAAATGTAGTTGCAAAAATTGCAGTCATTCGGGTAAGGAAATTTCCTGAGCCACCAGCACCAAACACAGTGTTTGAAGCGCCAGCACCGAAAGAGGCTCCCATATCTGCGCCTTTACCTTGTTGAATCAACACTAGGCCAATTACACCAAGCGCTGCCAACAGGTAAATCACAAGTAGAACTGTAAACATTTTTCCACCTATGTTCCTAATTGTTGAGCCAGCGCCGTTCAAAAAACTATTTTTAAGAACAAGGCTAGCGACCTCCTAACTGAAGGCCGAGCAATACTAGCGAATGCGACGATGGCTGACAAGGAGAATTTGCTAAAAAATAAGCCTTTACCAAGTGAATGGTCAAAAAAAGGTCAAAAGCGACACAAAACTCATTTATGTCTCTTTTGACCGTTATATCTTTTGACCGTGATATAAGTCAACCACTTCTAATCACAAGCGCTATTCGCTGCGCCAGCTAAGTAAAAGGTTAAATTAGCAGTTTGCTTTTACTGCATCTGCAATCTTAAGCGCTGATGCTTGAACAAGCTCTGCATCTTCGCCTTCAACCATGACACGCAGTAGTGGCTCGGTACCAGACTTGCGTAATAGTACACGGCCTTTCTCGCCAAGCTCTGCTTCTACTTCAACAACCGCTGCTTTTACCGCTTCGGCTTCTAGTGGGTTTGAATCTCCGCTGAAACGAACGTTTTCTAGAACTTGAGGGTACAACGTCATGCCCTGAGACAACTCATTCAGTGTCATTTCGCTATCAACAACTGAAGCCAAAACTTGCAGAGCAGCAACGATAGCATCACCCGTCGTCACTTTATCTAGTAGGATAACGTGCCCCGAGTTTTCAGCGCCGATCTTCCAGCCTTTAGCAAGAAGCTGTTCCATTACGTAACGGTCACCAACAGCAGCACGTACAAACGGAATACCTAACTGCTTAAGGCCGTTTTCCATACCCAGGTTGGTCATTAGTGTACCAACAACGCCGCCTTTCAACTCACCGCGACGCAGTGCATCACGAGCAATAATGTAAGCGATTTGGTCGCCATCAACTTTGTTGCCTAGCTCGTCAACCATGATGATACGGTCACCATCACCATCAAAGCCAAGACCTAATGCCGCTTTTCCTTCAAGCACTTTTGCTTGCAGAGCACGTACATCCGTCGCACCGACTTCGTGGTTGATGTTAGTACCGTTTGGCTCAACACCAATCGCAACGACCTCAGCACCCAGTTCTTTAAATACAGCAGGCGCAATGTGGTAAGTCGCACCATGTGCACAATCGATAACGATCTTCATGCCAGCTAATGTCATTTTATGTGGGAACGTACTTTTACAGAACTCGATGTAACGGCCAGCCGCATCGTTCAAACGTACTGCTTTACCTAGCTCTGAAGAATCAACACATTCGATGTCTTTATCCAACTCTGCTTCAATTGCCAACTCGATATCGTCCGGCAGTTTTGTTCCCTCAGAAGAGAAGAACTTGATACCGTTATCGTAGTATGGGTTGTGTGATGCAGAGATAACAATACCGGCTTCAGCGCGGAAGGTTTGAGTTAGGTAAGCCACAGCAGGTGTTGGCATTGGGCCAGTAAACGTAGCCTGAAGACCAGCAGCAGCAAGGCCAGCTTCTAGCGCTGACTCAAGCATGTAACCAGAGATACGAGTATCTTTACCAATGATGACTTTCTTTGTGCCTTGCTTCGCAAGAACACGACCCGCAGCCCAGCCAAGCTTCAGAACAAAATCAGGTGTAATCGGGTACTGGCCTACTTTGCCACGCACACCATCTGTGCCGAAATAACGTCTTTTATCAGACATAGTGATTTTCCTTAATTATATTTAGTGATTGTTGTTCATCACTTCGATTATTTTCATCGCTTCCAGTGTCTCCTCGACATCATGAACGCGAATAATTTGTGCGCCTTTCATCGCGGCAATCGTCGCGCAAGTGACGCTTGCGACCATGCAGTCGGCCGGAACCTTGTCTAGCAATTTAAAGATCATCGATTTTCTCGACATCCCCGCTAAAACAGGTAAGCCTAACGAATGAAACTTTTCAAGGTGCGCTAATAGGTGGTAATTATGCTCAATGGTTTTACCAAAACCAAAACCAGGATCCAGAATCAGCTGATCTTTTGATATACCAACAGCCTCACAAGCCTCCACCCTTTCTTTTAAGAACGCTTCAACATCCATTAGGACATCATCGTAATTAGGGTTAGCTTGCATGGTTCTTGGCTGACCTTTCATGTGCATCAGGCAAACGGGCACATTAGCATCGGCGGCCGCTTCTAAAGCTCCGGGCTCTTGCAGTGCGCGCACATCATTGATCAAATCAGCCCCCGCTTCAACGGCTTGGCGCATCACTTCAGCTTTACTGGTATCAATGGAGATCCACACATCAAACTTAGCGCGAATTGCTTTAATGGCAGGAATAACGCGAGCGAGCTCTTCTTCTAAAGGAACGTCAGGCGCTCCCGGGCGAGTTGATTCACCACCAATGTCAATAATGCTAACACCAGCTTGAATCATTCGCTCTGCTTGCAGTAAAGCATTATCTAATGAATTGAATTTTCCGCCATCAGAGAAAGAGTCAGGCGTAACATTGAGGATACCCATCACATGTGGGCGGTCTAAAACGAGCGTTTTATTATGTGCTTTTAATATCATGGAAGGTGGGTCTTAAAGGTAAAAACATCTAGGGCTAGAAACAGAAAAACCCTGAGCGTACTCAGGGTTTTAATTTAAAGCTTAGCAATTAAGAATCTTTGTTTTGAGCATCATCTGTTTCAGATTTAACTTCTTCAACTTTCGACTCTTCAGCTTTTGGTTCCGCTTTAGCTTCTTCTGCCTTAGCTTCAGGTTTTGCTTCTTCCTTTGTAGGTTCAGCTTTTACCTGATCACCCCAACCAGCTGGATCACGAATCTCTTGCTTACGCTCCATCAAGTCATCAATTTGACCTGCATCGATCGTTTCGAACTTCATTAGAGCGTCTTTCATCGAATGCATGATATCCATGTTATCTTCAAGAATCTTCTTAGCTCTATCGTAGTTACGGTCGATAAGGATACGAATCTCTTCATCGATAAGCTTAGTCGTGTCATCAGAAACGTGCTTAGCTTGGCTCATGCCGCGACCTAGGAAAACTTCACCTTCTTCTTCTGCGTAAAGAAGAGGACCCAATTTCTCAGAGAAGCCCCACTGCGTAACCATCTTACGAGCAATATCAGTTGCACGTTCGATATCGTTAGACGCACCAGTTGACACTTTGTCTTTACCGTAAATAAGTTCTTCAGCAAGACGACCACCGTACAAACTAGAGATCATTGATTCTAGATGTTGGCGAGACATGCTTACGCGGTCTTGCTCAGGTAGGTACATAGTTACACCAAGCGCACGACCACGTGGAATGATTGACACCTTGTACACTGGATCGTGTTCAGGTACCAAACGACCAACAATTGCGTGACCCGCTTCGTGGTAAGCCGTTGACTCTTTCACTTCTTCAGACATAACCATTGAACGGCGCTCTGCACCCATCATAATTTTGTCTTTCGCAAGTTCAAACTCAACCATAGATACATTGCGCTTGTTACCACGAGCAGCAAATAGCGCCGCTTCGTTCACAAGGTTCGCAAGATCTGCACCAGAGAAGCCTGGAGTACCACGAGCGATCAGCGACGGTTCAACATCACCTGATAGTGGCACTTTACGCATGTGTACTTTAAGAATCTGTTCACGACCACGTACATCCGGTAGACCAACCACAACTTGACGGTCAAAACGACCAGGACGAAGTAATGCAGGGTCTAGTACGTCTGGACGGTTAGTCGCAGCGATAACGATAATACCTTCGTTACCTTCGAAACCATCCATCTCAACCAACATTTGGTTCAGTGTTTGTTCACGTTCATCGTGACCACCACCAACACCAGCGCCACGTTGACGACCTACAGCATCAATTTCATCGATAAAGATGATACAAGGTGCCGCTTTCTTCGCTTGTTCGAACATGTCACGCACACGAGATGCACCAACACCAACAAACATTTCAACGAAGTCAGAACCAGAGATAGTAAAGAACGGTACTTTCGCTTCACCGGCAATCGCTTTTGCAAGCAATGTTTTACCCGTACCAGGAGGACCAACCAACAGGATACCTGTCGGGATCTTACCACCTAGCTTTTGGAAGCGGCTTGGGTCACGAAGGTAGTCCACAAGCTCTTTCACGTCTTCTTTTGCTTCGTCACAACCAGCAACATCAGCAAACATGGTTTTGATTTGTTCTTCGCTCATCATTCGAGCTTTACTCTTACCGAAAGACATCGCGCCTTTACCGCCGCCGCCGCCTTGCATTTGACGCATGAAGAAAATCCATACACCAATCAGTAAGATCATTGGGAACCATGAGATGAAGATAGTGCCAAGCAGGCTCTGCTCTTCAGGTGGTGTACCCTGAACTTTTACGTTTTGATTAATTAAGTCATCAAGTAGCTTTTGATCATAAACAGGCATGTAAGTTACATACTTAGAACCACCACCACGACGTGTGAAAGTGATTTCGCTGTTATTGAACTGTGCGTCTTGAATCTGGCCTTGGCCAACTTCCTGTACAAACGTGGTGTAATCTACTGCTCTGCCGTTACTTTCCCCAGGGCCGAAGCTCTGGAATACCGACATCAACACTACCGCGATAACAAGCCACAGAATTAAATTTTTTGCCATGTCACTCAAGGTGTAAGCCTCTCGATAACTAATTGTAATTAAAGGTAGGGTACTACAGTTTGTAACCTGTAGCCATGTTGTTAACTCTCACTCTTGGAAGAGAATCGTTAACCTTTGTAACCAGTGGCTACGATAAACACTTCACGAGATCGAGCTCGAGAAGAGTCGGGTTTTCTAACTTTTACTGTTTTAAACATCTCGCGGACGTCCTTAACGTATTGGTCAAACCCTTCGCCTTGGAATACTTTTACAACAAAACTACCATTGGTAGCTAGAACTTGTCGACACATATCCAAAGCTAATTCAACTAAATACATAGCTCTTGGCTGATCCACAGAATTGTTGCCTGCTATATTAGGTGCCATATCTGACATCACGACATCAACCATGTTTGGTTGTATACGTTCCAACAAGGCATCTAGCACAGCTTCTTCGCGGAAATCGCCTTGTAAAAAGCTAACACCAGCAATCGGATCCATTGGTAACAAGTCACACGCAATGATTTGTCCGTTGTCTCCAACAATCTTAGCAGCATATTGAGACCAACCGCCAGGTGCTGCACCCAAATCCACAATGGTCATCCCAGGAGACAGCAATTTATCTTTCGTTTGAATCTCTTCCATTTTGAAATAAGCACGTGAACGATAGCCTTTCTTTCTTGCTTCATTTGCGTACTTGTCGTCGAAGTGTTCCTTCAACCAACGGCCTGAACTGGCCGAGTGTTTCTGTTTGCTCATTGGATACCTAAATTGGAGGAAAGTACTAATTGCTGAATAAATTATAGTCTTCAGCTTTAGATGGCGTTAAAATAGGTTTTTTCAACCCTAATAGTAAAGAAAATTGGCCGCGTAATGAACCTAAGTACCAAACAAAAGCAGCATCTAAAGGGCCTAGCTCACAGTTTAAAACCTGTTGTGCTAATGGGCGCAAATGGACTTACTGAAGCTGTTCTAGCGGAAATCGAATTAGCTCTAGACCACCACGAACTGATCAAGATTAAAGTTGCATCAGAAGACCGTGAGACTAAGCAACTGATTATCGATGCAATTGTACGTGAAACTAAAGCTGAGAAAGTACAGACTATCGGTAAAGTTCTAGTACTGTTCCGCCAGTCAGAAGCACGTAAAATCGAGATTCCACGTAAATAAGCGAGTTTGATATAAGCTAACTTCACTAATAGGAAGCCACAGCGCTTATCTTTTAGTGTAGCGTGAGAAACGAAAAAGGTCGCATTTAGCGACCTTTTTACTTATCAGAAACAAAGAAAATTCAATTAGATATATTCTACTTTGTCGATTTCGAAGTCTTTGTCACCACCAGGGGTAGAGATCATGACTTCGTCGCCTTCCATTTTACCGATAAGACCGCGAGCAATTGGCGATTTCACAGAAATGCGACCCGTTTTGATGTCTGCTTCGTCTTCTGAAACGATTTGGTAGCGGAACTCATCATCGGTATCCACATCAATCAGTGTCACTGTCGTACCAAAGATAATCTTGCCCGTATTATCCATTTGCGTTACATCGATGATCTGAGCCAGTGATAGCTTATATTCGATATCACGGATTTGAGCTTCACAGATACCTTGCTCTTCACGAGCGGCGTGGTATTCAGCATTCTCTTTTAAGTCACCTAGTTCACGTGCTTCACCAATAGCTGCTGAGATAACAGGGCGTAGCTTAAGTAGGCGATCTAATTCATCACGTAGCTGCTGAGCGCCACGTACTGTCATTGGAACCTTTTCCATTTTTTACCTCTATGCCAAAGCTTTCTTTGGCCAACATAAATACACCCAACGTATTTATTGGGTGATAGAAACAAAACGATTTGGCTTAGTGTAAACAAACTTTATGGCTAAATCACCTTTATTCCACTTTGCGTTATAAAAGCTTTATCTAGGTCTAAATTACAGACATCACAAAAATGAATAATAACCTCCCCATCAATAAGTTGAGAATTAAATACCTAAAAAAACAAAAAACAAACAAAATAAACACAGATCACACTTTTATAAAAATCACTTTAAAACAAACACTTAATCAACAAGAGATATAATAAAACAGTGTTCATTTTTTAGTTTTATATCATTTTACTAACTGACCATGGAACTTTAGAGGTAAAAAGTAACCCATGGATTGCACTGGCATTTTTCAGACTTCTGTTCTAATCATGATTATGAAGCCTGATTAATACAGGCAATACACAAAAGGGTTCAAATCCTTGATAAAACTTCTATGGACAGTAATTAGGAAATAATAACATGAACAAGACTATGATCGCGCTTGCTGTATCTGCTGCAGCTCTTGCTACTAACGCAGTGGCAGCGGACGGTAAACAAGCTGGTGGTATCGAAGGTACATCTGTATACAGCTCAAACGGCACTTCTCTAGAAATCGGTGGTCGTGCGGAAGCTCGTCTATCTCTAAAAGATGGCAAAGCACAAGACAACTCTCGTGTACGTCTAAACTTCCTAGGTAAAGTTGAAATCCAAGATGGCCTATACGGCGTTGGTTTCTACGAAGGCGAATTCGTTTCTAACCCAGAAACTGTACTAAATACATCTGGCGAAAAAGTTACGGTAGACAGTTTAGACAACCGTTACGCTTACGCTGGTATCGGCGGTACATTCGGAGAAGTGACATACGGTAAGAACGACGGCGCTCTAGGCGTTATCACAGACTTCACTGATATCATGTCTTACCACGGTAATTCCGCAGCAGACAAACTTGCAGCAGCAGACCGTACAGACAACATGCTTTCTTACAAAGGTCAATTCCAAGACCTAAGCGTAAAAGCAAGCTACCGCTTTGCAGATCGTACAGATTCAGCAACTGACAGTGGTTACGACGACAACGGTGAAGATGGTTACTCTCTATCTGGTATCTACGCAATCGGCGATTCTGGCTTCAAGCTAGGTGCGGGTTACGCTGATCAAGACCTAGACAACGAATACATGCTAGCGGCATCTTTCCGCACTGAAGCTCTATACTTTGCAGGTGTATTCACTGACGGTGAGAAAGAAGCTGACACTCTACGCCGTACTGTAGATTACACAGGTTACGAATTTGCAACTGCGTACACGCTAGATAAAACTGCGTTTACTCTAACGTACAACAACGCAGAAACTAACGATGAGACTTCTGCAGATAACGTTGCAATCGATGCAACTTACTACTTCAAGCCTAACTTCCGCACGTACATCTCGTACAACTTCAACCTAATTTCTGAAGGTGACAAGATCGGCGGTACATCTCTAGTAAACGGTAATGCATCTAAAGCTGACGCTGAAGACGAAATCGCTCTAGGTCTACGTTACGACTTCTAATTCTGATTATCTAATTGATTAATTAGTTAATTGAGAATCAAAACGCCCGCTATCTAGCGGGCGTTTTTTATATCTGTATACTGAAAACATCAGCCATCCAAGAAATCTTCTATGCGCCTTCTATCCACACTACTTGTATGTAGTTTTTCCATTAGCGCTTTCTCAGTTAACGCTTTCGCTTACCCCCCTCTAGATAAACTGCCTGATGGCAGTAGCACCAGTGTAATTTTGGAATCCCTGAGAGGCGATTCATACAAAATGAATTCCAACAGTGATGGCTTCTACCCTCCCGCCAGTACTTTAAAGCTGGTCACAGCTTTAGCAGCGAAGTTGGAATTAGGGGATGACTTTCACTATACGACTAGCATTGCTCGTTCTAATAAAGATGTTGTGCTCTCATTCAGCGGCGACCCGACGCTACAAAGAGAGCAGTTAAAAAGGCTTTTAGCTCAATATACTAAATCACAATCTAAAACCATTAACGGTAACCTGTATCTCGATAACTCGACTTATACGGGCTATCAACGCGCGGTGGGTTGGCCTTGGGACATTTTAGGCGTTTGTTACAGCGCGCCTTCTAGTGCAATGACCTTGGACAGCAACTGCGCACAAGCCTCTATTTATACAAAAGGTAATGGCAGCACTCGCGTTTATATTCCCGCTCACTATCCGATAGACGTGACGACCACCGCTGCCACGGTAACTCGCTCTGGGCAGAAGGCGACACAATGCGACTTGGAACTCATCACCACACCAGATAACGCTTACAAGCTCTCTGGTTGCTTGGTTGAGCGTAAAAAGCCACTGCCACTCAAGTTCGCGATTCAAAATCCAGAACTTTACACCTATCAAGTCGTGACATCGCTTCTCAAAGAACTGAAAATAGAAGTAAAAGGTGATGTGATTATTGGTAAAAAAGCGAAAGCAGACAAAACCACGTTAGTCGCTAGTCACAACTCAGAAAAGCTTCCTGAACTGCTCGATATCATGCTCAAGAAGTCGGATAACCTTATCGCAGATAATCTAACTAAAACGCTAGGAGCGACATTTTATGTTCAACCGGGTAGCTTCAATAACGGTACTGAAGCGATAAAGCAGATACTGCTGACCAAGGCTAATATTGACCTCAGTAAAGCGCAGCTCGTCGATGGTTCAGGGTTATCCAGAAACAACCGAATGAGGTCACAGACCATGGCTCAAGTGCTTCGTTATATCTGGGAAAACGATCAACAGCTCAACCTGATTGAGGCTATGCCTAGATCTGGCACTGATGGAACGCTCAAATACCGTCAAAGCATGAGAAAAGCACCGATTCAAGGCAACATTATCGCCAAAAGTGGTTCTCTATACGGCAGTTACAACATGGCGGGATACGGATTGGATAAAGCGGGAAAACCAAACTCTCTGTTTGTGCAATTTGTCCGTGATTACTTCCCTGAAGAACAAGATCCAGACAAACCAGTGGAAGCACCAATCACCCAGTTTGAACGTGCTTTCTACAAAGATGTGGTCGAGTTCAGTCAACCACAAAGCAAATCTAAGTAATGCTTAGCTTTGTGTAAGCTTCTAGTTTAATAATAAAAATGGCGCTGAAGACCTTCAATCTGCAGCGCCATTTTTATTTCTCAGATGTATTTAGCTATTTTTATAGGTGCCTATTTTTATAGGAGCTAAGCGATACCGAGGAATGAGTTAACCACAGTGAAGTAGATCCACATTCCTGAGATATCAACTATGGAAGCAAGCACTGGGCTCACTAACACCGCTGGATCAAGCTTAAATAGCCTAGCAACTATCGGCAATCCGCCACCCAGCACGGTTGATATGGTCACCTGAATAAACAGCGCTACCGCAATAGCTAACGCAATCATGTTGATATCATAACCACCTGTCGCTTGGTTTTCACTAAAGAGCAAAATACGTCCAATCATCACTACAGCAATCGCTAAAGCTAAACAAATAGCAACTCTAAACTCTTTCCATAGAACGTTAGCCCATTGGCGTTTTTTCAACTCACCTGTGGCTAAGGCTCGGATCACCAAAGTCGCTGCTTGTGTTCCGGTGTTACCACCAGCAGCAGCAATTACCGGCATGTAGATTGCCAAAAGTACCAACTGACTGAGAATGTCTTCATACTGAGCAATGATAAGCCCTGAGACGATTCCCAATAGTGCTAACGCAATAATCCAACCGATACGCTGCCTGACGTGGCTCATGACGCCAGTCGAAAGGTAACCCTGTTGAGGTTCTACCTCAGAGTAGATCAGCCCTAGTTGGTGAGCTAGATGTCGAGAGCGCTTCTCAAAGCCCTGCTCTTCTAGCTCACTAAGTAAAGTCTGAATCGTACTCAAAGAGCATTGCCCCAGCACTAGCACCGCATCTTCGAGCGGCATTCGATTCAAAAGATTAATTTGTTGTTCACGTCCGTACTGTTGAAATGCATTCGATACAGCTTGGATGTCTTGCTCTGAGTACAGAGCTTCAATAGATAAAAAAGTGTTGTTCATTACCGTCATGGCGAATCTCCCGATTGGCAAAGGTAACGACCATCAAAACAAATAGCCTATAGCTAATACACCAAGAGCGTACAGCTAAGCGCACCAAGAGCTGAAAGCTACTGATGTGTCTACTTGTTAGAATCTAGTGTGTGGAAAAGAATGCGGGGGAAAACAAAGATACCCTACCTGAACGGCAGGACAATAGATCAATACCGAGACAGGTTATTCTTCTCCATTCAAACTAGGAGGATGGTCGGTATTGTTCATAAAAATCTCCAGAATTACTGTCAATTTGACAGCGCGCATAGTGTAGCAATAGGCGTTTCAAAGTTTCGTCAACTTTAAGTCAATAAAAAAGGCATCCGTGGATGCCTTTGGTTCAATTATTGATGTGCATTATTACTTAATAGTAATACGAGCAAACTTACGCTTACCTACTTGGTAAACGGCAGTACCTGCTTCAGGCACGAATTTGCTGTCTTCAATCTTCTCGCCTTCAAGCTTAGCAGCGCCTTGCTTGATCATACGCATCGCATCAGAAGTCGAGTTTACAAGACCCGCTTCTTTTAGAACGTTCGCAATTGGCAGGCCTGCTTCGAATTCAAACTCCGGCATTTCATCAGGAACTTGGTTCTTAGCAAAACGGTTAACGAACTCTTGCTCAGCGGCTTCAGCATCTGCTTCACTGTGGAAACGAGCGATGATCTCTTTAGCAAGAAGCACTTTAACGTCACGCGGGTTCTTACCTGCATCAACGCCAGCTTTCAGTTCCGCAACTTCTTCAAGAGGACGGAAAGACAGCAGCTCGTAGTAGCTCCACATTAGATCGTCAGAGATAGACATGATCTTACCAAACATCTCGCTTGGTGCTTCGCTAATACCGATGTAGTTATGCGCAGACTTAGACATCTTCTTAACACCGTCTAGACCAACAAGTAGTGGCATCATTAGTACCGCTTGTGGTTTTTGACCTGCTGCTTTTTGCAGTTCACGACCCATTAGAAGGTTAAACTTCTGGTCAGTACCGCCAAGCTCAACGTCGCTCTCTAGTGCAACAGAGTCGTGACCTTGTAGAAGTGGGTACATGAATTCGTGGATTGCGATCGGTTGACCACCAGCGTAACGCTTTTTGAAGTCATCACGCTCAAGCATACGAGCAACAGTTTGGTTAGAAGCAAGACGAATCATGCCTTCAGCGCCAAGCTCAGATAGCCATTCAGAGTTGAAACGAATTTGCGTCTTCGCAGGATCTAGAATCTTAAATACTTGCTCTTTGTAAGTTTCAGCATTCTTCAATACGTCTTCGCGGCTTAGCGGTGGACGTGTTGAGTTTTTACCTGATGGGTCACCAACCATTGCAGTGAAATCACCGATAAGGAATGTCACTTCATGACCAAGCTCTTGGAAAGCACGAAGCTTGTTAAAGATAACCGTATGGCCTAGGTGGATATCTGGAGCTGTTGGATCGGCACCCAGCTTAATGCGTAAAGGACGACCTTCTTTTAGTTTTGCAATCAGTTCGTCTTCTGGAATCAGTTCTTCTACGCCACGTTTGATCTCGGCTAGTGCAGCTTCAATACTCGCCATTCTTGTTCACTCCCACAGATTTGGCAAAAATACATTAATTAGACATCTTACTTGAATAGCGATGTATTTTGAAACCAGTTACACTATTCCGTCGTCGATTTTCATAATATTTACAGAACGAACCGGAACATGTTGTCTATTTTTGCACGCCTTCCTATTTTGCACCGGGCTTTTATCGCATTTTTTAGTGCCATAATTTTCGTCGCGATTTTCTTACTCCCCGACGTCAACAGTTTGCGTGACGATTCGGGCGCTTTAGTTGTGGGAAAACATTACCCACTGACTATCAATGCCTCTGCACTTATTAGCTCAAGTGACGCTCCACCGACGGCAGTGCTCAATTGGGAGAAATACACCGTTCGCTCTGGCGAAAGCACCTCTGTTTTATTTGAACGTATTGGCCTCTCATACCGTCTGCTGATCACGCTACTCAATACCAATAATGATATTAAGAAGCAGCTGTCTAACCTAAGACCTGGTGATGTCTTGCAGTTCGGCTTTGATGAAAACAACGACCTTATTCAGTTAAAACGACAACTTAGTGCGTTTGAAAGCTTCAAGATCACTAAATCTGGCGATTCTTTCTCATCAAGTTTCGACAAAAAAGAAGTGGTATACCAATACAATTATGCCGAAGCCAACATCACCTCTAACTTCTGGAACGCTGGCGTCAGCGCAGGTTTAACCGCAAACCAAATTATGGAACTGGCCGGCATCTTCGGTTGGGATATCGACTTTGCGTTAGATATTCGTAAGAACGACAGCTTCAAAATCTTATACCAAGAGAAAGTGGTTGAAGGTGAAGTAGTTGGTCGCGGTAAGATCATGGCAGCCGTGTTCAAAAACCAAGGCGATTCATTTACCGCGGTATTGGATGATAAAAGCGGCAACTACTTCGATGAAAATGGTCGTGCGATGAAGAAGGCGTTCTTGCGCTCACCAATTGATTTTCGTCGCGTAACATCGAACTTTAACCCTACCAGGAGACACCCAGTAACCGGTAAGATTCGAGCTCACCGCGGTACTGACTACGCAGCCCCTGTTGGCACGCCTATCTGGGCAGCCGGTGACGGTATTGTTCAGAAGTCAGGTTACAACCAATTCAATGGTAACTACGTGTTCATCCGCCACAGCAACACCTACATCACCAAGTACCTGCACATGAAGCGACGTATGGTGAAAACCGGTCAGCGCGTAAAACAAGGCCAAACCATTGGTACTTTGGGCGGTACAGGCCGTGTGACTGGCCCGCACTTACATTATGAATTCTTGGTTAATGGCGTACATAAAAATGCGCGTACCGTGAAATTGCCTCAATCCAAGTCGTTAACTGGTAAAGCAAAAGCAACCTTTATTGCCAACTCAGAGATTCGATTAAGAAACCTTGAGCGATACGGTCAGTTACTAGCGACTAACTAGGCGTTTGTAGCTTCACTGCAAAATAGAAAAATGCAAAGAGCGCCCATCAAGGCGCTCTTTTTTATGCTCACATACCACAACTAGCTACTGTTTTTCAGGTTTGTTGTTCCGTCCAAGCATTAACAAACAAGGGGTTAATACTAAAGTCAGCACCGTGGCAAACGCCAAACCACCAGCAATAGCGGTCGCAAGCTGTGACCACCATTGTGTACTTGGCGCGCCAAACTCTATCTTTTGATTAATCAGGTCGATGTTCATCTCTAACACCATCGGCATTAAACCTAAGATAGTCGTAACCGTCGTGAGCATTACTGGCCTTAAACGCTGAACACCGGTTCTTAGAATCGCATCTCGCTTGTCCAAGCCTCTTTTGATGAGCTGATTATAAGTATCAATCAACACGATGTTGTTGTTCACGACTATGCCGGCGAGCGCTATTACCCCAATTCCCGACATCACAATGCCAAACGGACGTTGGAAGATCAGTAAGCCAACGAACACGCCAACGGTCGAAAACAATACAGCACTCAGAATCAAAAACGCTTGATAGAAGCTATTGAACTGAGTAATCAGAATCAAAGCCATTACCGCCAAAGCAACCAAGAAAGCACTTTGTAAAAAGGCTGACGAGTTTTCTTGTTCTTCGTTTTGACCACGGATGCGAAATTCCACGCTACTCGGCAGCCCTAGCTCACTCAATGCTTGTTCGATCTTTGGTAGTTCGAGAGCAAGGTTATACCCTTCTTCCATATCCGCCATGATGTTCACCACACGCTTGCCATCAAGGCGTTTAATGGTGTCTTGCTTATGGTCGGGAACGATCTGAGCGAAATTAGTAATAGGTACTAAACCTGCTGGCGTTTTCACCCTAAGCTGGTCGAAGCGCCCGATATCACGCTTATCATTAGGGTAGCGCACCAAGATATCGACCTCTTCTGAAGAGTCATCGGGCAGATAATCACCAATCTTGAGACCATTAGTCACGAATTGAACGGTATTACCCACTAAGGTCGCATCAGCTGCAAAGCGCGCAGCATCGTCGCGGCGAATATCCACCTTCCAATCGATGCCATCTTTACTCGCAGTATCGCTGATATTGGTCAGTGCTTTATTTCCATCAGCCCAACCTCTCACAATTTTTGCAGCCTGATTGAGCTGCTCTGGAGTTCTTGCCGACAGCTCAATCACTAAGTCATTCTCAACCGGAGGCCCTGCATCTGGAAACTTATATTCAATCTCGACCCCTGCGTATTGATCGGTGTGCACCTTTAATTCTTCAATGATCGCCTTAACACTGCGACGGTATTGCCAATCAACAGGGGTAATCGAGATCAAACCAATCTGATCATCACCACCAGTACGCGTATAAACGGTATCGAACTCATCATGATTGAGCATCATCAACTCAATATCACGCATGATGACATCTTTCTCTTGGATAGAAAGATCACCATGGGAGCGAACTTTGACATTAAAGAATGGCGGATCCACTTCAGGGAAGAACTCTGCACCTAGACCCGCTTTGGAATAAGTAAAACCCACCGCAAGCGCAAGTAATATGGCACTGAAAAGAATCTTAAAGGGATGCTTAATCGCAATCGACAACGTGTGGTAGTACGCTTTGGTTAAGCCTGTAGCCTGTGAGAAATCACCGTTGTGCAGTGCCACCATTCGCGCTTGGCTTTTGGGCGATACGTATTGAGGTTTACCAATCAAACCACCGAGTACAGGCACAAACAACAACGCCATAATCAATGAAGCGGTTAAGGTTGCAATCAACGTTAATGGCAGGAACTTCATGAATTCGCCCGTTACATCCGGCCAAAACAGTAACGGAGCAAATGCAGCCAAGGTTGTAGCCGTTGATGCCGTTATTGGCCACGCCATTCGTTTCGCTGCATCTCGGTAAGCGGCTTTACGCCCTTCACCTTCTTGCATTCGCCTGTCGGCAAACTCGGTCACCACAATTGCGCCATCGACCAACATACCAACCGCCATGATCAACGAGAACAGCACCACGATGTTGACGGTTAAGCCAAACACCGAAAGAACCAATAACCCGGTTAGGAATGAGCCTGGAATGGAAATACCCACTAACAAAGCGGTACGCACACCAAGAATCGCGATGATAACGATCACCACCAGAATAATGGCGGATAAGATATTGTTTTGCAGATCATTAAGCATGATCTTCACATCTTTAGATTCATCCCAAGTGTATTTGACCAATAGGTTATTTGGCCACTCGGCTTGCTGCTGAGCACCAGCCATTACCGCTTTGACTAACTCAACGGTTTCAATGATGTTTTCACCCGCACGTTTCTTGATATCCAAGACAACTGCGGATTTGCCATCTAAACGGGCAAAGCTTTCAGGATCTCGAAACGCTCGACGAACTGTAGCCACATCGCCAAAGGTCACTACCTGTTTACCATCCACTTTGATAGGCAACTCTAGTACGTCTTTTAAAGAGTTAAACACAGAAGGGACTTTGACCGAAAAACGCCCGTAGCCTGTATCAACAAAGCCTGCGGCCACCACTCGGTTATTCAAAGCAATCAGATTATAGATGTCCGCTTGATCTAGGCTGTAACTCTCCATCAACAGCGGATCGACAATGATCTCGACGATGTCATCGCGATCGCCCGCAATATCGACTTCAAGGATTTGGCGATAGCTTTCGAGTTTATCTCCGAGCTCTCGAGCGATTTGTACTATGGTACGCTCAGGCACGGTACCAAACAGAACCACTGACAACACAGGCTGCTCAGAAGCGAGGGTAACTTCATTTACAGTCGGCTCATCGCTATCTTCTGGCAATTTGGGCTTAGCCAGATCAACAGCGTCACGAACATCAGCCATCGCTTTAGTAAGATCGACGCCAACATTAAACTCTAACACCACAGAGGCGTGCCCTTCTGCTGCGGTTGCTGTCATCTCTTTTACGCCTTCGATTGACCTAAGCTCTTGCTCAATAGGTCGAACCAATAAACGTTCTGCATCCGTTGGCGAGATCCCTTGGTGCCCGACCGAAACATAGATAATTGGGATGGTAATGTCTGGGCTCGATTCCTTAGGTATCGTGATATAGGTGACGACACCGGCGACAAGGATTAACGCTAAAAGGGAGAGCATTGTTCGAGCGCGAGACAAGGCTGCATCAATAATAGAATACATCGGTTATCTCCTACTCTGCGGCTGCGTTAGAGAGTGCAGCGCCTTGCTCAACAGCAATCACCGACTCACCATCACGCACAAACCCTTGGCCTACTGTGATGATATCGACGCGTTGTCCAAGTCCTGTGAGCCAAACTCCATCTTGCTCTGCCTTTACTAGCTGAATGCCTACAAATTTCACGGTTGGTGAGTCATCGACTGAAACCAAAGTTTTGACCCCAAGGTTACCTGCCTCATCCAGTGCCAGCATGGCAGGTGTAATCTTGATTGCATCTCTTGTTTCTAGGTTGAGGGTTACTTCTGCACTGACACCTGCAGGTAATAGGCCTTTGGAATTATCGATTTCAATCTCTATTGGGAAGGTATTAGTAGCAACAGAAGAGATACGAGAAACATAGCGTAAACGGCCTTCCGCTTCTTCTCGCCCTAACAAACGAACCAAAGCAGATTGATTGACTAGCAAATGTTGGATATGACGCTCACTGACATCCGCCTCAATAACCAAAGGATCGAGGTCAATCACGCCAGCAACAGGATCGCCAACACTAACGAAATCACCGAGCTCCACCATCAAATCTTGAACCACACCCGAAAAAGGCGAAGTAATCACAGTATTCTTTAAAGCCAATTCCGCATTGCGCTTCATGGCCTTTGCTTCCGTTAGTGAAGCCTCTGCGATGGTATAGGCTATCTCGCCTTGCAACCCTCTTTTCTTCAAAGACTGTGCTGCTTTAAATTCTTTTTGCTTCAAACGATATAACGCAGATGCTCGCTCCAACTGGATCTCTAAATCGCCTTTATCAATCTGAGCAATGGCTTGTCCAACTTTAACCGCATCGCCCTTAACAACGTTCAATCTAACAACCTTGCCCGCAACTTCAGCCCCCAAACGAGCATGTCTATCGGGCGCCGTTCGACCATAGAGATCAATCGTTTTAAAGGTCGGTGATGAAGTAAATGTTTGAAAAGAGACCTTCGCCAACGGAATTTCTGTCACTTTTTTCTCAGACGACTCTTCCGCTTGCCCCACTCCTAAACCAAGCCAAATCGACAACAGCACAACTAGAATCAGAGAAACCAACCACGGCTGCTTCAGTTTCTGAAAAAGTGGAGAGTTAGAAAATAGAGTGGGCATAGCAAATCCTTTTGTCCGATGTTATTAAGGCGCGCTAATTAGCTTAACACTGTCATATGCAACATCCTGATGCACAGCGGTAACCTTAACAGACCCACACCCAACGAAGTTGGACTCTATCGACAGTTTAAAAAATATGGTGTTTACTATAAGCCAGGTAGATGAAATAAAGATTACACATTCCCCGCCCAAATACCTCTTGGTGTATATGGCTATAATAGGTCGAGTTACTGTCTGTTTTATATGATGTATTTCTTAAAAACAAAAACGCCGAGCATGAGCTCAGCGTTTAAAATATTTCTAATGTAGCTCTCAGTTCAAGCTACCTTTCAGTTCACGTTAGACGCTAAATGATGCACCACAACCACATGTTGTTGTCGCGTTCGGGTTGTTCACAAAGAAGCGTGCGCCTTCTAGGCCTTCAGTGTAATCAACCATGCCGCCCATTAAGTACTGTAGGCTCATTGGGTCAACAACCAGCGTAACACCGCTGTTTACAATAGTAGTGTCGCCATCATTTACTTTTTCATCAAATGTGAAGCCGTATTGGAAACCACTACAACCGCCACCTGTAATGTATACACGCAGTTTTAGTTCTGGGTTTTCTTCTTCAGCAATTAGCGTTTGTACGCGTGTAGCTGCTGCATCAGAAAAAGACAATGGGATATTTACTTCGCTCACGACAACCTCTCTTACCTGTGTCAAAAACAACATGATACAAATCTAATTCGAGACCATAGTTGTTGAGTATTTTCTTATATTCTGGTGATTATCTAATACCTGACTGAAACGTTCAAGTATTCACCACAGGATCGTTCCTTTTACTGTCGTAAACTCGCCCATATCTGACAATTAAAACGTGTAACCACACAAAACAACCAGATTCGGGGGATTATATCGGCGAAAGCATTCCTAGTTGGATTCTGGATAGGTACAATGCGTGCCAATTGGTCCGACAGTCAAAAGAGGATATATCAATGACCAAATCAGCAGAACTGTATCAAAAGGCACAGCAAACTATTCCAGGTGGCGTTAACTCTCCAGTGCGCGCTTTTAACGGTGTAGGTGGTTCTCCAATCTTCGTTGAACGCGCTGATGGCCCACTTATTTTTGATGCTGATGGTAAAGCGTATATCGATTACGTTGGCTCTTGGGGTCCAATGATCCTTGGTCACAACCACGCGGTTATTCGTGACGCAGTTATTGCAGCAGCTCAACGCGGCCTTAGCTTCGGTGCTCCAACCGAAACTGAAATCAAAATGGCTGAACTGGTATCTGAGATGGTTCCATCAATGGAACAGCTACGTATGGTGAGCTCAGGTACAGAAGCAACAATGAGCGCGATTCGTCTAGCTCGTGGCTTCACTGGTCGTGACAAAATTCTTAAGTTTGAAGGCTGCTACCACGGCCACGCAGACAGCCTACTTGTAAAAGCTGGTTCTGGCGCACTGACTTTAGGTCAACCAAGCTCTCCAGGCGTACCGGCTGATTTTGCGAAACTAACGCTAACAGCAACCTTCAACAATCTAGATTCAGTACGTGAAATCTTCGCAGCAAACAAAGGCGAGATCGCTTGTATCATCGTTGAGCCAGTAGCGGGTAACATGAACTGTATCCCTCCTGTAGAAGGCTTCCACGAAGGTCTACGTGAAATCTGTGATCAAGAAGGTGCATTGCTAATCTTTGATGAAGTAATGACAGGTTTCCGCGTTGCTGAAGGTTGTGCTCAGGCTTACTACAACATCAAGCCAGACCTAACGTGTCTTGGTAAAGTGATTGGCGGCGGCATGCCTGTCGGTGCTTTCGGTGGTCGTAAAGACGTGATGCAATACATCGCACCAACTGGCCCTGTTTACCAAGCGGGTACGCTTTCAGGTAACCCTGTTGCAATGGCTGCTGGCTACGCATGTTTGAACCTTCTACGAGAAGAAGGCAACGAAAAGCGTCTAGCTTCAAAAACTAAGCAGTTGGCAAAAGGCTTCAAGCAACTTGCTGACAAGCACGGCATCCCGATGCTAGTTCATCAAGTTGGCGGTATGTTTGGTTTCTTCTTCACTGACCAAGAAACTGTGACGTGCTACGAAGATGTAACTAAGTGTGATGTAGAACGCTTCAAGCGCTTCTTCCACCTAATGTTAGATCACGGTGTTTACCTTGCACCTTCAGCATTCGAAGCAAGCTTTACTTCTCTTGCTCATGGTTCAAAAGAACTTGATGCAACACTAGAAGCTGCTGACCGCTCTCTTGCGATCATTGCTGCTGAAAGCAAATAATCGAAAGCACTTTATAAGTCGCTAACCGATTGAATTTAGGGCTGCATTAAATGCAGCCCTTTTTATATATCGCGCTCACCAGCCAAAAAATATGACAGCTTATTTAGCCGTCGACTAAGGCTAAAGCTGAACCAAAAGCGATTAACGTTCCCAGAAAAGAAAAACCAACAACATCAAGGTACCAAGGAACATTCTGAACCAAGGGATCTCTTTTTTTGTTTGCTGTTCTTCGTCTTGGCATTTCTTATCTTTATTACAGCATCCCATTATCAAAACTCCTCATTGCTAACTCTCTGTTTTGCAGCCATTATAAACTCAGAACGCAAATATAGAGACCATTACCGTGTCAGAAAAACTCAAAATCAATTCCAGCCACTGGGTGATCATCATTGCCCTACTCGCGGCGGCTTATGCTTGTTACTTGCTTATCGAGCCATACGTTAACTCTATCGTGATGGCCTTTATCATTTCACTATTGATGTTCCCAATCCATGAGTGGCTTGAAAAAAAGCTCCCGAATAAAGAAAACATCGTCTCTCTGCTGTCTTGTATCATACTGACCTTCATTATTGTTATCCCTTTATTGGCAGTATTCGCAGCAATTGTTCAGCAAGGTTCTCTGTTCTCTCAGAATACTTACCAATGGGTGACCCACGGTGGCATTCAGACTCTGTTTGCTCATCCGTTAGTGGTCAAAGCGCTGTCATTTGTGAATAACTACCTGCCTTTCGACAATATTGAGCCCCAAGCCATCGCACAAAAAGTCGGTGAGTTTGCGACAAGCTTTGGTTCTAAGCTAGTTGGTATCAGTGCCAAAATCTTAGGTGACGCGACCAATTTCTTGATGGATTTCTTCTTGATGCTGTTCGTTTTGTTCTTCTTATTAAGAGATCACGACAAAATCATCAGTGTGGTTCGTCATATTCTGCCGCTGTCTCGTAGCCAAGAAGACAAACTTCTAACAGAGATAGAGCAAGTATCTAAATCAGCAGTAATGGGCTCATTCTTAACCGCAATCGCGCAAGGTTTTGCCGGCGGTTTAGGTATGTGGATTGCTGGTTTCCCAGGTCTATTCTGGGGCACAATGATGGGCTTTGCCTCTTTCATCCCAGTAGTGGGTACTGCATTAATCTGGATCCCAGCAGCAACCTACTTGTTCCTAACTGGTGATACCACGTGGGCGATTTTCCTAACGGTTTACTGTGTAGCGATTGTTGGTTCAATTGATAACTTGCTACGTCCACTGCTAATGCAAGGCAGTGCAGGCATGAATACCCTAATGATCTTCTTCTCACTATTGGGCGGTATTCAACTGTTTGGCCTAATTGGTCTTATCTACGGACCATTGATTTTTGCGATTACCATTGTCCTATTCAACATCTACGATGAAGAGTTTAAGGACTTTTTAAACCAGCAAGACAAGAGTTAACGAACTTGACGTCAACTTGATTGGCGAACCCGTATTAAACACTTCAAGCTTTGGGCGGATTATGCGAAAATCCGCCCTCATTTTTTGCTAACGATTCAACAGAGTGTCCTATGTCAGCTTATATTGCACCAAGCCAGATTGCTCAACGCCAACTCGCCTACTTTGAAGGCAAACATGTTTTAGTTGCCGGTGAGGCAGAAGACTTGTTCCCTGTTGAGTTAGCGAAGCATTGTGAATCTGTCTCTGTGTTTACTTCTAATTACAGCTACTACCGTCAATTAGAAGGCTACAACACCATCCAACGTTTTTATGGTGCGGAGTTTACCGAAGAGACTAAAGCCGACTTAGTGATGTTGTACTGGCCAAAAGCCAAAGCGGAAGCGGAATTTTTGTTGGCGATGCTATTTGCCAAGCTAGGCAAAGATACCGAGATCGTCGTGGTTGGTGAAAACCGTTCAGGCGTGAAAAGCATCGAGAAGATGTTTGCTCCTTACGGCAAAGTTGTTAAATACGATTCAGCGCGTCGTTGCTCTTTCTACTGGGGTCAATGCTTCGAGCAACCACAAGCGTTCAACCTGCAAGACTGGTTTAAGACCTACACGGTTAACATTGATGAACAACCTCTGACGGTAAAAAGCCTTCCTGGCGTCTTCAGTCACGGTCAATTCGATGTTGGTAGCCAACTTCTGTTGGACACCCTGCCAAAACTAAAAGGCAAGGTACTGGATTTTGGCTGTGGTGCAGGCGTATTGGGCGCGGTAATGGCATCTCGTAACCCAGATATCGAGCTAGAAATGTGCGACATCAGTGCATTTGCCGTGGCATCAAGCCAAGCAACGCTAGAAGCGAATGGTTTAACGGGTAAAGTCTTCGCATCCGATGTCTATTCTGATACTGCAGAAGACTATCAGTTCATCATCAGTAACCCACCATTCCATTCAGGTTTAGACACTAGCTACAGCGCGACTGAGACCTTACTTGCTCAGGCTCCTAAGCATTTGAAGCGTTCTGGTGAGATGATTATCGTTGCGAACAGTTTCTTAAAATATATTCCAATTATTGAACAAGCGTTTGGAAAATGCGCGACTCTAAATAAGACCACTAAATTCGCGATCTATCACGCAAACAAATAACCTCTCTAGCACACCGCAGGGTCATTATCTGCGCTGTCTGTTCATATTTTTGTCAAAACTCTATAAAAATGAGCTTTTGCACACGCTTTAAATACCACTTACTTGTCAAAGTAAAAAAACTCGTTAATTTCGTTAAATTGGAACCCGTTAATTCTATTCTCTGTACTTGTTTTCGTCCCTTTTAGCAGTACATCAAAGGAAAGTAGTACCCAATTTATGTTTAGATTCTATCGTAAGCAGAAGTTTAAGCGCCTTCAAAATACCCTAATGCTGGCATTTCTTGTCCTCAGTATTACCCCTGTGACACTTATCGCGATATTTTTCCTCCAATCGCACAGTCAGGATCTCCAGGAACAAAGCACCTCACACCTTGTTTCGGTTCGTGATACTAAACAGCAGCAAATTGTCGATTACCTACAAGCTCAAGAATCCCAAGTGATGGGCTTTGTTCGCTCAGAATTGGCCAATGCCAGTGGCGGGCGATTTTATGGTTTGATCAATGCATTCCAACGATTGGGGTTAGATATTGACGAGGCTCGCGGTAATGCGCAGCAGCGCTACATTCAGGGGTCTGGCGATCAAATCAAAACGTCGATTCTTCCAGAGTCCAGCAGCTTTATTGGCAGCGAACGTTATCGCTTACTGCACAAGCGCTACCATAATGCTTACCTAGAACTGCTTAAACGCTCTGATTTTGACGATATTCTCTTAGTTGATATCAACGGTAACGTCGCTTATTCCGTCTTTAAAAATGACGATTACGGCACCAACTTGCTGACAGGGAAATACAAGGATTCCAACCTAGGTATTACCTTTCAACGACTAGCCAAAGACGTAACCGACCGACGTAAATCTAACGAAGATTACACGCCGGTTATCGTGTCTGATTTTAAAGACGAAAACGGCAAGCAGACCGCATGGCTAGGCGCACCTATCGTTCAACAAGGCTACCTGCACAGTTACGCGATGTTTAGGCTACCAATCAACGGCATTACTAAGTTGATTGCGGATCTCAACAAGAGTTCGAACATTCAAACGCTGCTTGTGGGTGATGATCACCTGCCGCGTAGCCTTGCCCATTCACAAGAATCAATCAATTTGAGCCTAGACGTTGTCGATAAAGCATTGGCTGGTGAAACGGCGGTTGGCACCTTCGACAACACCCTAGATCAAGCTATCATCGCAGCATATACGCCAATTGAGCTGAAATACGCAACATGGGCTTTAGTGGTTGAACTACCAGAGAAAGAGGCGTTTGCCCGTATTCATCAGTTAGAAAAGATCTTCGTGATCGTGATGCTAACCGCGATCATTCTCGTAGTCGTTGCATCGCACTATCTGTCTAACTTCATCACATCCCCACTGCTTAAACTGACTTGGGCAGCTGAAAAAGTATCGGCGGGTGATCTTGATGAAACCATGATCAATACCGAGCGCAAAGATGAGATCGGCCGTCTTGCGGTGAGCTTCGAAAGAATGCAGCGCTCTATTCGTGAAAAAATGCAGCTCATCAAAAGCCAAAACGATGAACTTGAGGACAACCTTAAGACCATTCAAAAGCAAAACGAAGAGTTGCAACTGGCCAACAAACTTAAAGATGAGTTCTTAGCGACTACTTCACACGAATTGAGAACACCACTGCATGGCATGGTGGGTATTGCTGAAGCGCTGATATCTGGAGCAAACGGCCCTATTCCGGCTAATCAGAAGTATCAGTTGGATATCATCATCAATAGTGGCCAAAGATTGGCAACACTGGTTGATGACCTGCTTGATTACCACAAGATGCGCTATGGCAGCTTAGATATTAAGAAATCAGCCGTTGATTTATCTGCAGCCACCAGCTTGGTCCTAGAGTTGTCTCATCACTTATTGGGCAATAAACCAATCCGTATCATCAACCAAGTCCCAAGTGATTTAGGTCTGGTTTCATCGGATCCTCAACGACTTGAGCAAGTGATGTATAACTTGGTCGGCAATGCTATCAAGTACACCTCAGAAGGTAAGATTGTTATCTCTGCCAGCGTTATCGACGACAACATTCGTGTACAAGTAGTCGATACTGGCCAAGGTATACCGGCCGAGTACCTTGAGCACATCTTTGAGCCATTGATTCAAGCTGGCCAAGATGCGAGTAACTACCGCCAAGGTGCAGGGCTTGGATTATCGATCAGTCGTCAGCTCATCGAGTTAATGGGCGGTTCACTGTACGTAAGTAGTCAACCAATGCTTGGCACTACGTTTAGCTTTACCCTGCCCCTAGCGACTCAAGGTGAGCTGGACAGTTACAACGAATCCGGTCATTACTCGCACTTCCAAGCGCCGGATTTAATTGATAACAGCCAACAAGAAAACAGCGTTATCAGTGAGAATCCAGATGGCCCGTTACTGGTTATCGCCGATGATGAGCCGGTTAACCTGCGAGTATTAGACAGCTTCTTGAAATTAGAAGGCTATCGAGTACGTACTGCATGTGATGGCCCTGAAACCATTGAACTGATTGAGAAAGAGAAGCCAGAGCTGCTTCTACTCGACATCATGATGCCAGGAATGAGCGGCTATCAGGTTTGTGAAGCACTGCGTAAGCAATACGATCATGCTCAGTTGCCAATCATCATGCTAACGGCACTCAACCAAGCAGAAGACCGTGTTCGAGGTTTCGAAGCTGGCGCCAATGACTACTTGTCTAAACCGTTCAACAAACAAGAACTAGCGGCTCGAATTACAGCACATCTATCAGCAAGCAAAGCTGAACAAAGACGCCTTGAAAACGACCAACTGCAACTCGAGCTCAAACATAGAGCGATGGTTGAGGCTAACTTGTTAGAAACTCAAGGCCGCTTATTAGAGCAACTAGAATCGGCACCTGAAGCCATCATCTGTATTCGTGACGACCAACGTATTCGCTTTGCTAACGAAGCGGCGGCGAAGCTATTCAGACGCGGACAAGAACAACTTAAACGCTCAATGGCTGACGAAATCATTGCGCCTAAATACCTTAAGGTGGAACAAGCCCACTACTGCGGTGACATTGATATCTATATAGATGACATACGTCAGCGCATACCAAGTGACATCCTTAAGCTGCCTGAAGGCTCAGGGCTCGACACCATGTATATCTTCAATGTAGGTGGTGGTGTTAACTCAAACCGAATCAATAACCTTGAAACGGCGGTTGAAGCTCTCTCTAGTTATGCCTTTGAAGGCGACAAAGATAAGTTGCAACAGTTGAAGGAGCTTGGCGGAGAATTTACTCGTCTTGCTGACAAGGCAACCGGTGAAGGTAAAAACAAGCAAGAGTTAATGCGCGAGGTACTGGTCGATGCGATGACTAATGCCATCATCTACTGGGAATCGGTGACTGGTGAAACCAAGTTCGCTTTCGCCGAGAAGAGTGGCTTGTGGCGCGTCTACTTAGACCGCAGTACGCTGCAAACTCGAACGCTAGACAAATACCTACGCGTAGAAACCCTACCGAAAACCCCTCGCTGGCGAACGGTACTGAGCTCAATCGAATTCATACTGGAACACTGTAAAGAACAGACGCCAGAAAGAACCCATATTGAGATGCTGAGGGATAAACTTCAGAAACTACTGACCAGTTAAACCCTGAACCAACATCACGATACTTTGAATAATGGAGCCCACCTAGCGTGGGCTTTTTTGTACGCCTAATAATCACAAAAAGTAGAATCCCAACGCTTGCAACGCACTTTTTTTACGCCTTTAAACAAGGGGAAATTCACGCTAATTACTCACAGTGCGTGCTGGTAACCGTCAGTACTTTTCGTTCTATTCTCAATCATATCTGACCGTTATCTGACTCTTTGTTGCAGTTTGAGAAGCGAGTCACAACAGAACGGCAGATTTAATTTTCTAGGGAAATTTAACGTAAAACTGGCAAGTGACCGAGATCTACAATTATACCAACGTAGGGTAAGGCATTATAATAAAAAGCCTTTAAAGTTAGTGGCCACTTACAACCTGCAAGAACCTCAAAACCAAATGCGAGTCACATCACTTTAACAATTGCGTACGAAAAACCACCAAAGCAACCTATTTTGACGTTAATGACGTGGGGTTGTGTGTTTTTAACATTTTTGACGGGAAACGAGTTTGATTAATTCATCGATAAGGTGTTTTCTTACTCCTGCCAAAGGCCTACAGGCCACTCTTACCACTTCTCAGAATCAACGATGAATCTGGAGCAACGAAGAAGAGGTAGGCCTTTAACCAGAGTGTGTATCTACTAAACAATTTAGCGACAGATAACATTCAATCCATTAGTGAAATGAAAGCAAATAGTAAGGAACAGCTATGCTTGCCAATATAAAAAAAACAGCAATAGCAACAGCAATTATTGCAACTGCTACAACAGGTTTTGCATCAGTAGCAACCGCTGCAGAACGCAGTGAACTGACCGTTCACCCGAAAGAGTACACTACATTCGTACGTAACTTTAACCCGTACCTTGGTGCTACTAACCTACATACTACAACTGACTTCATGTATGAGCCGCTAGTAGTATTTAACGAAATGCACGGTAACACTCCAGTGTTCCGTCTAGCTGAAAACTTCAAGATGTCAGATGATCTGATGAGCGTTGTTTTCGACATTCGTAAGGGTGTTAAATGGTCAGACGGAGAAACTTTCTCTGCTGATGATGTTGTTTTTTCTTTCAACCTCGTAAAAGAGAAGCCAGAGCTTGACCAATCTGGTATCAACTCTTGGGTAACTTCTGTAGAAAAACTGAACGACAACCAAGTTAAGTTCACACTAACAGAAGCAAACTCAAACGTACCTTACGAGATTGCTAAAGTACCTGTAGTACCTAAGCACATCTGGAAAGACGTTAAAGATCCATCAACGTTTACCAATGAGAACCCGGTAGGTTCTGGTCCATTTACAGAAATCGATACGTTTACAGCGCAGCTATACATCCAGTGTGCAAACCCGAACTACTGGGATGCAGACAACCTAGATGTTGACTGTCTACGTGTTCCACAAATTGCGAACAACGACCAATTCCTAGGTAAAGTTGTAAACAGTGAAATGGACTGGACGTCTTCTTTCGTTCCAGATATCGATCGTACATACGCAGCAGCTAGCCCTAAACACCACTACTGGTACCCGCCAGCAGGTACACAGGCATTCATCGTTAACTTCAAGCACCCTGATGCTGCGAAGCATGAAGCATTGAGCAACGTTGACTTCCGTCGTGCTTTCTCTATGGCTCTTGACCGTCAAACTATCATCGACATCGCATTCTACGGTGGCGGTACTGTGAACGATTTCGCATCGGGTCTTGGCTACGCGTTTGAAGCTTGGTCTGATGAAAAAACTCACGACAAGTACAAAGGCTTCAACACTTACAACGCTGAAGGCGCGAAGAAGCTTCTTGCTGACGCTGGCTTCAAAGATGTGAACAAAGATGGTTTTGTTGACACTCCATCAGGCAAATCTTTCGAACTAATGATTCAATCGCCAAACGGCTGGACTGACTTCAACAACACAGTTCAACTAGCGGTAGAACAACTGAACGAAATCGGTATTAAAGCGAAAGCTCGTACACCTGATTTCTCTGTTTACAACCAAGCAATGCTTGAAGGTACATACGACGTAGCATACACAAACTACTTCCACGGTGCGGATCCATACACGTACTGGAACAGTGCTTACAACTCATCACTACAATCTGGTGATGGTATGCCTCGTTTCGCAATGCACTTCTACAAAAACGACAAGCTAGATGGTCTTCTAAACAGCTTCTACAAAACAGCTGATAAGAACGAACAGCTAGATATTGCACACGGTATCCAGCAAATCATCGCTGCAGACCAAGTGACAATCCCTGTGATGTCTGGTGCTTACATGTACCAATACAACACAACTCGCTTCACTGGTTGGTGGAACGAAGAAAATCCAAAAGGCCGTCCAAACATTTGGGCTGGTATTCCAGAGCGTCTACTTCATGTACTGGACCTAAAACCAGTTAAATAAGTAATCGTTCAATCCTTGCGGCGTAACCTCTTACGCCGCTTATAAAAATCCCCACACTCTCAATTGAAAGTATGGCGCTAGTCGTCAGGGGATTTTTCGTTCCAAATTTCGCTAGGAGCGACCTGAATCCAGAAACAGGGAAACAATCTGGGTGAGTAAGGTGTGAGTTATGGGTTATTTTTTAAGACGTTTGTCATTTTATTTTGTCGCGCTATTAGTTGCTGCGACGTTAAACTTTATTATTCCAAGAGCAATGCCTGGTGACCCAGTTACCATGATGTTTGCGAACGCTTCTGTACAAGTTACTCCAGAGCGTATTGCTGCAATGAAAGAACTATTAGGCTTCGTTGATGGTGGCTACTTAGTTCAATACGTGGCGTACATGAAGAACATTCTTAGCTGGGAACTTGGTACATCAATTCAATTCTACCCACTTTCTGTAAACACACTGTTGGGTGGAGCATTCGGTTGGTCGCTTTTCTTAGCCGGCACCGCAGTTATTCTTTCTTTCTCGATTGGTTCAATCCTAGGTATTTTCGCAGCGTGGAAACGCGGCAGTAAGTACGATGCCTTCGTAACGCCAGGGATGCTGATTCTACAAGCCGTTCCTCAAGTTGTTATCGCGATGATTGCACTATTTACCTTTGCAATTGGCTTGAAGTGGTTCCCAACAGGGTATGCCTACACCGCTGGTACTATACCTGATTGGACAAGCTGGGCATTCATTAAAGATGTCGCTTACCACGCCTTCTTACCACTGTTCTGTGCTTCTGTTGTTCAAATTGGTGGCTTCCTAGTAAACATGCGTAACAACATGATCAACCTACTAGCCGAAGACTACATCACCATGGCGAAAGGCAAAGGCCTGAGCGAAAACCGAGTGGTATTCAACTACGCAGCTCGTAACGCGATGCTACCTAGTGTGACAGCCCTGTCAATGTCGCTAGGTATGGCAATCGGCGGTCAGTTAATTATCGAAATCATCTTTAACTACCCAGGTCTTGGCAGCGTACTTTTCAACGCAATTAACGCTCGTGACTACCAAGTACTGCAAGGTCAGCTGCTTATCATGACGCTATTCATGCTGTTCTTTAACCTAGTTGCAGACATGCTTTACGTTGTTCTTGACCCTCGTCTTCGTAAGGGTGGTAAATAATCATGAAAGACTTTTTAAAACTCATTTGGCGTAACCCGATGGCCCTAACAGGCGTCATCATCCTAAGTATTTTTATTCTTGGCGCGATTGCAGCTCCATTAATCACCAAACATGTACCAGACAAGCGTACAGGTAACCCACACGAATATCCTGGTTTCGTGGTGAAGTCTGCACAAACTAACCCTGATGGCTGGGTTGCTCAAAATCTAGCAGACGACCGTCGTACATTGATCATGTCTAAAAAGGCAGACCACGTACTAGGTACAACTCGTATGGGTCGTGACGTTTGGTCTCAAGTGGTATACGGCGCACGCGTATCTCTTGCTGTAGGTTTTGGTGCGGGTCTAACCGTATGTTTACTCGCAACTGTTATTGGTGTTTCTGCAGGTTACTTCGGTGGCCGTGTCGATGACGTTCTAACAGCCGCAATGAACATCATGCTGGTAATCCCTCAATACCCATTACTGTTCGTAGTAGCAGCCTTTATCGGTGAGGCAGGGCCACTCACCATAACCTTGGTTATCGGCTTTATGTCTTGGGCTTGGGGTGCCCGTGTTGTTCGCTCCCAAACCTTAGCACTGCGTGAAAAAGAGTTTGTAAAAGCCGCTGAAGTTTTGGGTGAATCTTCATTCCGCATCATCTTCGTAGAGATTCTGCCAAACCTTATCTCTATCGTTGGCGCAAGCTTCATCGGTTCGGTGATGTACGCAATCATGATGGAAGCAACCATCTCGTTCCTAGGTCTTGGTGACCCGAACACAATCAGCTGGGGCATCATGCTTTACAACGTTCAAACCTCTTCATCAATGCTGATTGGCGCTTGGTGGGAACTGTTGGCTCCTTGTATCGCATTGACACTACTTGTAACTGGTCTTGCTCTACTTAACTTCGCGGTCGATGAAATTGCTAACCCGCAACTGCGTTCTCACAAAGGCATGAAGCGTTGGAAGAAACTAGCAGCTCAAGACAAAGAAGAACGTGAACCAGAACTACCACCACAAAATGCACTTTGGAGCGGAGATAAATAATCATGTCTGAACCACTAATTTCTATCCGCAACTTATGCGTGGATTACATCACAGAGTCTGGCGATGTTCGTGCGTGTAACAACGTAAGTTTCGACATCGCTCCAGGTGAAGTCTTCGGCCTAGCTGGTGAATCTGGCTGTGGTAAATCAACGGTCGCTTTCTCTCTTATGCGTCTTCATAAGCCGCCCGCTTACATCAGTGGTGGTGAGGTTATCTTCAACGGTGAGAACATCCTTGAATACAGTGATGACCGTATGCAGTCGTTCCGTTGGAGTGAGATGTCGATGGTATTCCAGAGCGCGATGAACGCACTCAACCCAGTACTACCGATGGAAGAGCAGTTCTGTGACGTAATCATGCGTCACACCAACATGACTCGCGAGCAAGCTAAGCAGCGTGCTGAAGGTCTACTTGAAATCGTCGATATTCACCCGAGCCGATTGAGTGACTATCCTCACCAATTCTCTGGCGGCATGCGTCAGCGCTTGGTTATTGCTATCGCGTTAGCACTGAATCCAAAGCTGATCATTATGGATGAGCCGACAACCGCACTTGATGTGGTTGTGCAACGCGAAATCCTACAAAAGATCTATGCACTGAAAGAAGAGTTTGGCTTCTCGATTCTGTTCATCACCCATGACTTGTCATTGATGGTCGAGTTCTCTGACCGCATCGGCATCATGTACTCAGGTGAGCTAATCGAAGTAGCTAACTCTCAAGATATTCTAGAAAACCCTTACCACCCTTACACCAAAGGGTTGGGAAGTTCTTTCCCTCCACTGACAGGGCCAAAGACAAAGTTAGCAGGTATTCCGGGTAACCCTCTGAACCTGTTAGAGATCCCTGAAGGGTGTCGTTTCCAAGCTCGTTGTGACCGTGTACATGAAAAGTGTACCAAGGTGCCAACCAAGCTGCGTTCTATCGACCCGGGACATTTGTCTAACTGCCACCTGTACGGTGACCCAATAGTACAAAGGAAGCTATAGCTTGCACGCTGACTCAGCGTGAATAACGAACAAGGCGGCTCGACCGCCTAAAAACAAGCAAAGCGAATAAGGATTCTGGAGACAATTATGAGCAAAGATTTCGGTCAATTATTGGTAGAAGGCAAGAATGTCGTAAAAGACTTCCCAATAAGCAGTACCACCATTCAAACCCCAATGATGCGTGCGATTAACGACGTGTCATTCAAGATGTACAAAAGCCGTGGCCTAGCAGTGGTTGGTGAGTCTGGTTCAGGCAAATCAACAACCGCAAAAATGATCGCAAAAATGTACGCACCTTCAGGCGGCACGATCGAATACAAAGGTCGTGATATCCAAGAGATCTCAAGCAGAAAAGATCTTATGCACTACCGTGAAGGCGTGCAGATGGTATGGCAAGACCCGTTTGGTTCATTGAACCCAACGCACAATATCTTCCACCACATTGCTCGACCACTGTTGATCCACAAGAAAGTATCTCCGGGCAACAAGAAAGAGCTAGAAGAACGCGTTTACGATCTTTTAGAGCAAGTAGGTCTCATTCCGCCAAAAGAGACGGCGAAGAAATACCCTCACCAACTGTCTGGTGGTCAGCGTCAACGTGTCAACCTAGCCCGCAACATCGCGGTAGGTGCCGAAGTTGTACTAGCCGATGAGCCAACTTCAATGCTTGATGTATCGATTCGTGCTGGTGTTTTAAACCTAATGGAAGAGATGAAATTTGAGAAGCAAATGTCTCTGCTTTACATCACTCACGATATCGCAACCGCTCGTTACATCGCTGAAGATCTTTCAGTGATGTACGTAGGACACATGGTGGAATGGGGCGATACCGATGACGTTATTGCTGACCCTCAACACCCTTACACTCAGCTATTGGTTTCGGCAGTTCCAGATCCGAAGAAATCGATCCACGAGAAACTGGCAGGTAACAAAGGGGAAATTCCTCTTTGGACACCAGTCTCAGCTGGTTGCCCATTTGCAGGTCGTTGTACTCATGCAATGGATAAGTGTAAAGAGCAGTTACCAGGGGTTACGCAATTAGCCGATAACCACTTTGTACGTTGTTACCTACACGAAAGCTAAGCAATAAATGCCCGTTAGGGTCTGCGGACCCTAACTATTTATCCTAAAAAATTTCAGGTACCTAGCCATAAGAAACTAGGACTTTTGGAGAGTATTGATGCTGTTATTGACCAACCATATTGGCTACGAATCCACAGCTCCAAAGCAGGCTATCTTACAAACTAAGAAAGCTCGCTTATCAAGTACGACTGCATTATTAGTGTGTGCCGACAACCATATTACCGTGGGCAACTTTGATGTTGTAAAGCAAGGCCGCGTAGCAAACTGGCATCAAGGACAATTCTTCACAATCGATTTCAGTTCATTTACCGAATCCGGTCGCTACTACCTGCGCTTTGATAACCTACGTTCAGAAGTGTTTGAGATTGGCAACAACCTACTAATGAACCACACGTTTTCTGATGTGCTTCATTACTTTAAGTCACAACGCTGTGGCGGTATTTTCGACAAAAAAGATCAACAGGCACAAATTCTAGGCACTGACAGATACGTCAATGTCCATGGCGGTTGGTACGACGCATCGGGTGATGTGAGTAAGTACTTTAGCCACCTGTCTTATGGCAACTACCTTAATCCTCAACAGATTCCTATGGTTGTTTGGAACATGCTTAAAAGCGTGCGCTTAACCAACAATAACCCTGACTTCCCAAAATTCTCCATGACTCGCCTGACGGAAGAAGCCCTATTCGGTGCCGACTTCTTAGTGCGCATGCAAGACGCGGCTGGATACTTCTACATGACGGTATTCGACAAGTGGAGCAAAGACATCAATCAGCGTGACATCTGCGCCTATGCCACTCAAGAAGGCCATAAATCAACGGACTTGCAAGCGGGCTATCGACAAGGTGCGGGCGTTGCTATCGCCGCATTAGCTGCTGCATCTGAACTTGAAACCTCGGGCAGTTACTCGAGCCAAACTTACCTTGGAACTGCCGTTAACGGTTATTGGCACCTAAAAGAACATAACCTGCAGTACCTAAACGATGGCGAAGAAAACATCATCGATGAATATTGTGCCCTACTCGCTGCAAATGAACTGTACCGAGTAACAGAAGACGAGCAGTACCTATCAGAAGCAAGAACTTGGGCGAATCGCTTGATCGCTCGTCAGCAATCCGATGACTCATTTGCCCACTTCTGGTCGGCCAACTCTGATGGCTCTCGTCCATACTTTCACGCAGCTGAAGCCGGTCTTCCTGTGATTGCACTATGTGAATACATCGACAATGAAACCGATGCTGAATTAAAAGAACAGGCGCGCACAGTTGTTGAACAAGCTTGTCAGTTCGAAATCAACATCACCGACAAAGTCACCAACCCATTTGGCTATCCAAGACAATACGTTAAATCTGTCGATGGTGATAAACGTGATGCCTTCTTCGTCGCTCAACAGAACGAAACCGGTTACTGGTGGCAAGGCGAGAACGCACGCCTTGGCTCACTCGCAACCATGGCTTACCTAGTTCAACCGCACATTAAAGATAGCGAACTTCAAGAGCGCTTAATCCAGCTTTCACAAAATAGCCTTGATTGGATCTTGGGCCTCAACCCATACCACATGTGCATGCTCGATGGTCATGGCCATAACAACCCAGACTACCTACCTCAGCTTGGGTTCTTCAATGCGAAAGGCGGTATCTGTAATGGCATCACAGCTGGTTTTGAAGATGAACAAGACATTGCGTTCAATCCACCAGCACAAAAAGATGACATGCTTCAAAACTGGCGCTGGGGTGAGCAATGGATCCCTCATGGTGCGTGGTTCTTATTAGCAACCGCTGCACAGTTCAACTTCTTAGCTCAGCGTAAGGAGCAATAATCATGACTCTTTACTACGTCGGTATTGATGGTGGTGGTACTTCTTGTCGTGCTCGTATTCGTGACGCTCAAGGCAAACTGATTGGTGAAGCGAAAAGTGGCAGTGGCAACATCCTTTTGGGTGTTGATGTTGCGATGAGCTCAATTATTGATGCCATCACAAAAGCGGCACAACAAGGGCAACTCAACTCAGACCATTTTTCAAATATGCATGTTGGCCTAGCGCTGGCTGGCGCTGAGCAAAAATCAGCATGGTTCGACTTCATGGCTCAACCACACCCTTTCGCAAGCATGACACTAAATACCGACGCTTATGGCGCTTGCATTGGTGCTCACAATGGCCAAGACGGCGCAATCATGATCGGTGGTACGGGTTCTTGCGGTATCTTCCTAAAAGACGGTGAGCAATATGTGGTTGGCGGTCGTGAATTTCCGATTTCAGATCAAGGCGGCGGCGCAGTCATGGGCTTACGTTTGATTCAACAAGTCTTGCTTGCAGAAGACGGTATTCGCAACAAAACCCCGCTGACTCTACATGTGATGAATCACTTTAATAATGATGTGGATGCCATTGTCGAATGGTCAAAAGGTGCTATTCCAAAGGATTACGGTCAATTCTCACCAGTTATTTTTCAACTCGCTAACGAAGGTGACGAACTGGCTATCGATATGCTCAAGCAAACCGCGGCTGATATCGAAATGTTTGTCTTAGCACTGCATCGAAAAGGCGCTGACAAGGTGTGCTTAATGGGAAGTATCGCTGAGCGTATTCTCAACTGGCTATCACCACCAGTACAACAATGGATCGTTAAACCTCAATTCGACGCTATTGAAGGCGCATTGATGTTTGCCGGAAAACCACAACACAACTTGTATCAACAGGCTTAGCAGGGAAGTTATATGAATTATCGCATCGACTTAGCTGTTCTTTCTGAACAAAAAAATAACTGCCGATTTGGCCTTACGGTACATAACTTAAGTGACCTCGACGTAAAAGATTGGTCTCTGCACTTTGCATATGATCGTTTCATCCTTCCAGAGAGTTTATCGCAAGGAGAGCTGACTCAAGTTGGCAGCTTTTGCTCATTCACACCAAGTTCGTCAGTGTTAAAGGCCAACAACCATTACTACCTTGAATTCAGTATTCAAAGCGCACCATTCCGCTTCTATTCTGATGGCCTTAACGATGCCTTTATCCAGTCACATAATGATGGAGAAACATCGGTACTGCCTGTCGCGATATCACCCATAGTACTGGCTTCGCCATACCGTGAACGCAATCAAATACCTGAAGTTAACGCTGCTGAGATTGCATTGATTCCTCAGCCTAATCAGATCGAATTTCAGCAAGGTAGTTTCGCGCTAAGTAACTTCGCGCTAAATAACGACTGCAGAATTGAGGTTCAATCTCATCTTGCTGATAAGGCAGTCTCTTGGTTCCAGCAAGAGTTGCTCTCGACCTTTGAGCTGTCTCTTTCGACCGCGCTTTCAGCTGAACTTTCAAAAGACGAAAGCGGCAACATTCTATTTCGCAGCAACCCGACGTTAGATGAAGCCGAATACAAACTGACCATCACTGCACAACAGATTATTGCTGAATCAGGCAGCCAGTCGGGCTTTACACACGCTGTGGCAAGCTTGATTCAACTAGTTCAACAACTGGACGCAGAGAACTTCTCTCTACCATGTTGCAAGATAGCCGACCAACCGCGCTTTAAGTACCGCGGCATGATGTTGGACTGCGCTCGTCACTTCCACTCAGTAGAGCAAGTGAAGCGTTTAATCAATCAACTGGCGCACTACAAGTTCAACGTATTTCATTGGCACCTAACTGACGATGAAGGTTGGAGAATTGAGATAAAGAGCCTGCCACAGCTAACAGAAATTGGCGCTTGGCGTGGCCCTGATCATGCACTAGAGCCGCAATATACCCACATTGCGGAAAACTACGGCGGCTTCTACACGCAACAACAAATTCGTGAAGTCATTGAATATGCAGAGCAACGCAGCATCACGGTGATCCCAGAGATCGATATTCCGGGACACTGCCGTGCCGCAATCAAATCACTGCCTGACATGCTGGTAGAGCAAGCGGATACCACTCAATACAAGAGCATTCAGCACTACAACGACAATGTACTAAACCCAGGTTTGCCCGGTACTTACCAATTTCTAGATGCAGTTATTGAAGAAGTCGCAGAGCTATTCCCGAGCGAATTGATTCACATGGGTGCAGACGAAGTGCCACCCGGTGTGTGGACCAACAGCCCTGCTGCTCAAGCATTGATGAAAGAACACCAGTACCAAGACAGCAAAGACCTACAAGGCCACCTATTCCGCTATGCCGAAAACAAGCTTAAGCAACTCGGCAAACGCATGGTCGGCTGGGAAGAAGCACAGCACGGCGACAAAGTGAGTAAAGAGACCATCATCTACTCATGGCTCAGTGAAGAAGCGGCTGTCAATTGCGCTCGCCAAGGCTTTGATGTGGTGTTGCAACCTGCACAGTTTACCTATCTCGACATGACCCAAGATTATGCACCGGAAGAACCGGGCGTAGATTGGGCTGCCGTTATCCCATTAGAACAAGCTTATACCTACGAAGCACTTGCTGAGGTATCCGACACCGACCCAATTCGTAAGCGGATCCGCGGAATTCAGTGTGCTCTATGGTGTGAGATCGTCACCAACCAAAAGCGTATGGATTACATGGTATTCCCAAGAATTAGCGCTTTAGCTGAAGGATGTTGGACACATAAAAACAACCGAAACTGGCTAGATTACCTATCTCGCCTAAAGGGGCATCTGCCATTACTCGACAAACTCAATGTTGATTATCGCAACCCTTGGAAAGCTCAATAAAACAAACCAAAGCGACACTCATATCGAGTGGTTGCTGACTCAAATTAAGGTGCTCAGTTAGATACGACTCAGCATCACTATTTAAAAATTAGCTGCATAGATGCAGTTTGTTAAAAAGGAAATGACAATGAAATACGGCTATTTCGATAACGACAATCGCGAATACGTCATCACTCGCCCTGATGTACCAGCACCTTGGACAAACTACCTAGGTACTGAAAAGTTTTGTACCGTGATTTCGCACAATGCGGGCGGTTACTCGTTCTACAATTCTCCGGAATACAACCGTGTTACTAAGTTCCGTCCAAACGGCACCTTTGACCGCCCAGGACACTATGTTTACCTGCGTGATGATGAGACGGGTGATTACTGGTCTATCTCTTGGCAACCAGTGGCAAAGAGCCTAGATGAAGCGAACTACGAAGTTCGTCACGGCCTGTCATACTCAAAATTCAAATGTGAATACAGCGGCATTACCGCAACCAAGACGCTATTCGTACCTAAGGGTGAAGATGCAGAAGTTTGGGACGTTGTATTAAAGAACAACACTGACAAGCCACGTACTATCAGCACTTTCTCGTTTGTTGAGTTCTCTTTCAGCCATATTCAATCAGACAATCAAAACCATCAGATGTCTTTGTACTCTGCGGGCACGTCTTACCAAGAAGGTGTTCTGGAATACGACCTGTACTACAACACTAACGACTTTGAAGGCTTCTACTACCTAGCTTCAACTTTCTCACCAGACAGCTACGATGGCCAACGTGACAACTTCCTTGGTATGTACCGTGATGAAGCAAATCCAATTGCGGTTGAAAACGGTAAGTGTTCTAACAGCGCTCAAACTTGTTACAACCATTGTGGTTCTCTGCACAAGCAATTTACGATTCAACCCGGTGAAGAAGTTCGCTTTGCGTATGTACTCGGTATCGGTAAAGGCAACGGTGAACGCCTACGTGAGAAGTACCAAGACACAGCAAACGTAGACGCCGCTTTCCAAGGCATCAAAGATCACTGGGACGAGCGTTGCAACAAATTCCAAGTTAAGTCGCCAAACGAAGGCTTAGACACAATGATCAACACGTGGACGCTATACCAAGCGGAAACCTGTGTGGTTTGGTCACGCTTTGCATCATTCATCGAAGTTGGCGGTCGTACTGGTCTTGGTTACCGTGATACGGCTCAAGATGCTATTTCAGTACCCCATGCCAACCCACAAATGACCAAGAAACGTATTATCGACCTGCTTCGCGGCCAAGTGAAAGCGGGCTACGGTCTACACTTGTTCGATCCTGACTGGTTCGATCCAGAGAAAGCCGACGTTGAGCCATCAAAATCACCAACAGTTGTTCCAACACCGTCAGATGACGACAAGATCCACGGCATTGAAGACACATGTTCTGATGACCACCTATGGATCGTTCCGACCATTATCAAATACGTAATGGAAACCGGTGAGCACGACTTCTTCGATGAAGTGATTCCATACGCAGACGGTGGCGAGGCGACAGTTTATGAACACATGAAAGCGGCACTGGACTTCTCTGCTGAATACGTGGGTCAAACGGGTATCTGTAAAGGTCTTCGAGCTGACTGGAATGACTGTTTGAACCTAGGTGGTGGTGAATCTTCAATGGTTTCATTCCTACACTTCTGGGCGCTACAAGAATTCCTAGATCTTGCTAAGTTCCGTAATAACGATGCTGATGTTGCGAAATACACTGAAATGGCAGCTAACGTTCGCGAAGCGTGTGAAACGCACCTTTGGGATGACGAAGGCGGCTGGTACATCCGTGGTCTAACTAAAAATGGCGACAAGATCGGTACCGCTCAACAAGCTGAAGGTCGTGTACACCTTGAGTCAAACACGCTAGCCGTTCTATCTGGTGCTGTATCTCAAGAACGCGGTGAGAAAGCGATGGACGCTGTTGATGAGAACCTTTTCTCAGAATACGGCCTACACCTAAACTCTCCTTCATTTGCAACACCAAACGATGATATCGGTTTCGTAACTCGCGTTTACCAAGGCGTAAAAGAGAACGGCGCAATCTTCTCTCACCCTAACCCATGGGCCTGGGTAGCAGAAGCGAAACTAGGCCGTGGTGACCGTGCGATGAAATTCTATGACGCACTGAACCCATACAACCAAAACGACATGATTGAAACGCGTTACGCAGAACCATACTCGTACGTGCAGTTCATCATGGGTAAAGATCACCAAGACCACGGCCGTGCAAACCACCCTTGGTTAACCGGTACCTCTGGTTGGGCTTACTTCGCGGTAACCAACTTCATTCTTGGTGTTCGTACAGGCTTTGAAGGCTTAACGGTTGATCCTTGTATCCCGACTGATTGGCCAGAATTCGAGGTTACTCGTCAATGGCGTGGCGCAACTTACAACATCACAGTGCAAAACCCGAATGCAGTAAGCAAAGGCGTTGCCTCTATCACTATCAATGGTGAATCAGTTGAAGGCGCTATCCCAGTACAAGCAGAAGGCAGCGTGAACGATGTTGTCGTTGTTCTAGGCTAGTCACGCAATTTAACGAACAGCTCTTGTCTCAAGTCTTTACAGGCTTGAGACAATGAGACTAAAAGGATTTTCTAATGATTAAATTTGGTACAGGTGGCTGGCGCGCTTTCATTGGTGAGGAGTTCACTAGAGAAAACGTCCGTTTGGTAGCGCAAGCACTCGCTAACATCATCAACAACGAAGATGCAGCCAAGAATGGGTTTGTGATCGGCTATGACCGTCGTTTCCTTTCCGATAAAGCCGCATGTTGGTTTGCAGAAGTACTTGCGGCGAACAACATCAAAGTAAGCTTCATCGATAAGTTCGTTCCAACTCCTATCGTGATGTTCCAAGCGAAAGAGATGGGATGCACCTACTCGGCATGTATTACCGCTTCTCACAACCCCGCTGATTACAATGGTATTAAGGTGTTCATTGAAGGCGGCCGCGATGCCGATGAGATCATCACAGAGAAGATCGAACAGCAAATCGCAACACTGACCAACGAAGATGTTATCCGAGTCGATTTCGAACAAGCATTAAACGACAAAGAAATCGAGATCATCAACCCGATGAACGACTTTGTTGATTCAATCATCAACTTCATCGATATCGATTCGATCAAGAAAGCTAACCTACGTGTACTGATTGACCCAATGTTTGGCGTTGCAAAAAATGCTCTGCAAACCGTGCTGATTAACGGTCGCTGTGATGTCGACGTCATCAACGATGGCAAAAACCCAGATTTTGGTGGCTTAATGCCGTCGCCAAATGCTGCAACGCTGTATCGCTTGAAGCACTTAGTTGCAGCAGAAGGCTATGACATTGGTATTGGTACTGATGGCGATGCTGACCGTTTGGGAATCATCGATGAGAAAGGTCACTTCATTCACCCTAACGAAGTGCTACTCCTACTTTACTACTACTTGCTGGAATACAAAGGCTGGAAGGGCTCTGTCGTTCGTAACATCGCAACCACACACCTACTGGATAAAGTGGCGGCAGATCATGGTGAGAAGAGCTTTGAGGTTCCTGTAGGCTTTAAGCATATCAGCTCACAAATGGAGGCCGATGACTCTCTGATTGGTGGCGAAAGTTCAGGTGGTTTAACCATTCGTGGTCACATCAAAGGTAAGGATGGCGTATTTGCTTCAAGCTTACTGGTTGAGATGATCAGTGTGACAGGCAAGAAGTTGTCTGAATTACTTGATGAGATTTACTCTAAATATGGCTATGCCTACACCGCAGAAGGCGATTGTAAGTTTAAACCTTCAGAGAAAGAAGCGCTTTACACTAAGATCTACGTCGAGAAGCAACTGCCTGAATTTGAATACGAAATTGAAAAAGTAAGCTATGAAGATGGTGCCAAGGTGTACTTCAAGAATGGCGGCTGGGTGATTGCTCGCTTCTCAGGAACAGAGCCGTTACTACGAATCTTCGCAGAAATGGAAGATAAAGAAACTGCAGAACGTGTTCTTCAAAAAGTGAAAGACTTCCTCTCTCTATAGGCTTATAGAGTGCAGCAGTTTTGTATGGGACTTAACAAATCACTGCCTTGTTAAAGCCTATAAGTGAAGAACTCTTGCCCAGTACTTTGATTAAAGTGCTGGGCTTTTTTATCGCGATTCTTGTAACGATTAGTATCGCGTTATATCTCTTTAAAAAGCCAATACGCCTTTGGTATCGACTTTTACGTTGACCGGCATACCCACTTCAAGTGCTTCTGACGAGGTTGCTAATAACTTCTGACCATGCGCTTCGATTACATAACGACAGTGATCACCCATAAATTGCTGTTCTAGCACCGAAATAGCACTATCTTGCTCGTAACTTGCTTGGATATGCTGGGGCCTTAGCAGAAGCTCACATGTATTGCCGAACTCAATCTCCGTTTGCGGTTTGGCTTCAACCATACCCAAACTGGTTTCAAATTCATGCTCCGAAATACGCTGTGCATTGAGGTAGCTACCGCCACCCAAAAAGTCTGCAACAAACTTACTTGAAGGATGGAAATACAACTCAGATGCCGAACCATACTGCTCAATCACACCATGGTTCATTACTGCCATTTTATCTGCAAATGCGAACGCTTCTTCACGGCTGTGAGTTACGAAGATAGCTGTAACACCCTGCTTCTTAAAAATCTTGCGAATCTGAGAAATCAGCTCATGACGAACCTGAGTATCGATGTTTGAGAATGGTTCATCTAACAGTAGCAAGTCTGGCTTGTACGCCAAAGAACGAGCAATAGCGACACGCTGTTGTTGACCACCTGAAAGTTGGTGTGGGTAGCGGTCACCGTACTCATCTAAGTGAACCAACTCCAGCATCTCTTGAACTTTGTCTTTCTTTTGCTGCTCAGAAAGGTCTTTCAAGCCAAAGCCGACATTCTGGTTTACCGTCAGGTGCGGAAACAGGGCGTAATCTTGGAAAATCATACCAATGTTACGCTGCTCTGGTGGCAACCAATTCTCGCCATCATCAATGGTTTGACAGTTCAAACTCATCACACCGCTACTCAATGGAAGTAAGCCCGCAATCGCCTTCAGTAAGGTCGTTTTACCGCAGCCACTCGCACCAAGAAGACAAACAATTTCACCATGCTCAACTTCTAACGAGAGCGCTTCCAAAATGGTTTGCGACTCATACTTACAAGTCAGATCTTTAATTGATAATGCACAACTCATTAGTTTTTCTGCTCCAAGGAACGGTTTACGATGATTAGAGGAATTAAACCCACCAACACCAATAATACAGCAGGCATCGCCGCCAATTCTAGGTGCTCATCTGAGGCATAGTTATAAACATAAGTCGCCAATGTTTCGAAGTTGAAAGGACGCAGCAGCAAGGCCGCATTCAACTCTTTCATTGATTCGATAAACACCAGTAAGCCAGCGATCAATGCGCCACGTTTAATCAAAGGTAAATGAACACGGCGTAACATCTGATTGGTATTGCAACCCATGGTTTTTGAGGCCATATCCAATGAAGGGGATACTTTACTCAAGCTGCTTTCAATACTGCCAATTGCCACTGCAGAGAAACGTACGACCATGGCAAAAATTAGCGCGAACATGGAGCCAGAGAAGATCAAACCAGGTCGCCCCCACTCCATCACTTTCGCAATGTCATTGACCAAGTGATCCATGAACAAAACAGGTACCATCACCCCAATCGCTAACACGGTGCCTGGAACGGCATAGCCCATCGAAGCGAGACGCATATAAGCCTGATTTTTCTTACTCGGACTAACGCGTTGATTAAAGTTAACAATCATCGCGATAATCACGCCAATAATCGCAGCAGCTACCGAAACGTAAAGGCTGTTGATGGCATATTCTCTGAATTCAGGGGTCCAGCTTTGAGCAAAATATTTGTAGGCGTAAATAATGAGCTGGCCAAGAGGGAATAAGAACGCAACGCAAACTAATCCCCAGCACCAGAATAGTGCCAGCCATTTTTTCCAACCAGAAAGGTCGTAACGAAAATCTTCGCGGCTGCTGAACTGATTCTGGAATAGCTTCTGCTTACGGCGACTGTATCGCTCTGAGCTCAACAGTAGGATCACGATAACCAGCATGATTGCCGATATTTTCGCAGCTGCCGTTAAGCTTGAGTAGCCTAGCCAAGTATCATAAACCGCAGTCGTTAAAGTATTTACCGCAAAGTAACTCACGGTACCAAAGTCACCGATGGTCTCCATAGCAACAAGCGATAAACCGACCGCCATTGATGGACGAACAAGTGGTAAGGAGATACGACGGAAGCTTTCCCAAGGCGAGCATTTTAGCAACCGAGCGGATTGCAGTAAGGAGACGTTTTGCTCCATAAATGCGGCGCGGCACAGCAAGTAAACATAAGGATAGAGAACGAGAGACAGAACAATAATAGCACCAGATAAGGTTCTAATATCCGGGAACCAATACTCACCGGGTCCCCACCCAGTAAGATCTCGCAGTAGAACTTGAACAGGCCCAGCAAAGTCGAACCAATCGGTGAATATATACCCAACAATATAGCCTGGCATTGCTAATGGCAGGACGAGTGCCCACTGCAAAACACGCTCTCCCGGAACACGGCACATTGCCATAACCCAAGCCGACGGAATACCAAAAACTAAAGACAGGAACATGGTTCCTATGACTAAAACCACCGTATTGTAGGCATAGGTAGGCATCACTGTGGACATCAGATGAGAAAATAGCTCATCTGTTTCTCCAACAGCCGTCGTAAAAATCGCTAAGATCGGTAAGACCAGTAATACAGCAATAATGCCGCTACTGGTGTTCCATAAATAATTCTTTTCTTTCATCGCCTAACTACAACGAGGCTTAATGAAACACAAATGCATTTGCAAATACATCTCATATCCTTTTAATGGTGGGGTTATTTATACCCATATACTCTAATGACTTCAAGGTGAGATGCTAATAACTCAAGGGATCAACGGGGTGCTTTGTATCAAAAAGTGATTTTCCAATAACAAACAACCCCAAGTAGCCAAAATGGCGACTTGAGGTTGTCATTTTACTTAGGCCGAAGCCTACCGTAATAAATTATAGATCGAACTTAACTTCGTCTAATAGCTTGATTGCAGCCGCGTGGTGGTTTGCAATTTCGTCTAGAGAAATAGTATCCGCTTTGAACTCGCCCCATGAAGCAACAAGCTCAGAAGGTTTAACGTCTGCTTTCACTGGGTATTCGTAGTTCACTTCTGCGTACATGCTTTGTGCTGTGTCACCAGATAGGAATTCCATCAGCTTAACGGCATTCTCTTCATTTGGAGAGTATTTAGCCATTGCCATACCAGAGATGTTTACGTGAGTACCTGTAGTCTCTTGGTTAGGGAAGTTAATGTAAACAGAGTCAGCCCAAGCTTTTTGCTCTTTATCATTAACCATCTTACCTAGGTAGTAGCTGTTACCAAGAGCAACATCACATAGACCTTCTTTAATCGCTTTAACTTGCGCGCGGTCGTTACCTTGAGGCTTACGTGCTAGGTTTGCTTTTACGCCTTCTAGCCATTCTTTCGTTTCAGCTTCACCTTTGTGAGCAATCATCGAAGATACTAGAGAAACATTGTATGGGTGCTTACCACTACGAGTACAGATTTTGCCTTTAAATTCAGGCTTAGTTAGATCTTCGTAAGTGAACTCTTCACCTAGACGACCAACACGGTCACGTGAAGAATAAACGCTACGTGTACGAGTTGTTAGAGCGAACCACTCGTTATCTGTATCTTGGTATTGAGCTGGGATGTTCTTTTCAAGTACATCGCTTTCTACAGATTGAACCAGACCTTGTTTAGTTAGCTCAGATAGACGGCTGATATCTACAGTTAAGACAACGTCAGCTGGGCTGTATTCACCCTCTTGAGCTAACTTCTCTGCTAAACCTTTTTTAGCAAACTTAACGTTTACTTTAATACCAGTCTCTTTTGTGAACTCTTTGAACATTGGCTCAACAAGGAAAGGTTGACGGTAAGAGTATACGTTTACTTCTTCCGCAGCCATTGCTGTCGGGGCAATTACACCACACGCTAGAGCTGAAAGTGTTAGCAGTTTCTTCATTGTAAAATCCTTTATATCGAAATGATAATGTCTATCAGTTGCGTTATTATATTCATCATTAACATAATTACAATGACGACCAACAAAAAATCCGTCTATTCAGACCATTCAAACTCTCACTTTTGTAACAAACCATTTCAACTTTGTGTCTTGTCGTTCCCCTTAAACAATGAGCCTAACTTCAACGTTCGTGTTTATATATTGTGCAACCGTAAATACAACAAAGCCCCGCAACAAGAGTTGCGGGGCTTTCTTTGTCCAACCTAACCCATTCAGATTAGGCGACGACTGTTGATTATTTTACTGATACAAACTCAGGGTAAGCGCCGACACCACAATCGTGCATGTCCATACCTTCAAGTTCTTCATCTTCCGTTACTCGGATACCGATTGTTGCTTTAAGCACCGCCCATACTGCTAGGCTAGCACCGAATACCCATGCAAAGATGACTGCTGCACCCATTAGCTGAGCACCAAACGTTGCATCAGCGTTGCTTAGTGGCACAGCCATTAGACCGAAGAAACCACATACACCATGTACAGAGATAGCACCTACTGGATCATCAATCTTAGCTTTGTCTAGTGCGATGATGCTGAATACAACCAATGCACCAGATACCGAACCAATCGCTACAGCAAATAGAGGTGATGGTGATAGAGGGTCTGCAGTGATTGCTACTAGGCCAGCTAACGCGCCGTTAAGAATCATTGTTAGGTCTGCTTTACCCCAAGTTGTTTTACATACTAGTAGTGCTGCAATTGCGCCTGCTGCTGCTGCTGCGTTGGTGTTAAGGAAGATTTGACCTACTGCTGTTGCGTTCTCAAAATCCGAAACCATCAGTTGAGAACCGCCGTTGAAACCGAACCAACCGAACCAAAGGATAAATGTACCTAGCGTTGCAAGTGGCATGTTTGAACCAGGAATCGGGTAGATTTCACCGTTCTTACCGTATTTACCTTTACGAGCACCGAGTAGTAGAACACCAGCTAACGCTGCTGCTGCACCAGCCATGTGTACGATACCTGAACCTGCGAAGTCACTGAAACCCGCTTCTGATAGGAAACCACCGCCCCAAGTCCAATAACCTTCAACAGGGTAAATGAACGCTGTTAGTACTACAGAGAAGATTAGGAATGACCAAAGCTTCATACGCTCAGCAACCGCACCAGATACTACAGACATTGCTGTTGCAACGAATACTACCTGGAAGAAGAAGTCTGATTCTAGAGAGTGATCTGCACCTTCACCTTGTGTACCAATTAGAGTACCAAATGATGGCAACCAACCGCCTTCACCGTTGTCGACATACATGATGTTGTAACCAACCACTAAGAAAGCTGTACAAGCAATTGCGTACAAACAGATGTTCTTAGTTAAAATTTCTGTGGTGTTCTTTGAACGAACTAGGCCAGCTTCTAACATCGCGAAGCCTGCTGCCATCCACATTACCAACGCACCTGAAATGAGGAAGAAAAAAGTGTCTAGTGCGTAACGCAGTTCCGTTACTGTTGTTGTAAGTTCCATATTAAAGTCTCCAGTCCTTGTAATTCTTTAAAGTGCTTCAGCATCCATTTCACCAGTACGAATTCGTACGGCTTGGCTTAGGTCATACACAAAAATTTTGCCGTCGCCGATTTTTCCGGTGTGTGCCGCTTGGCTAATCGCTTCAACAACTCGGTCAACATTCTCAGCTTGGGTAGCAATCTCTAGCTTCACCTTTGGTAGGAAATCCACTTGGTACTCTGCACCACGATACAATTCAGTGTGTCCCTTCTGACGACCAAAGCCTTTCACTTCAGAAACAGTCATACCTTCAATACCCACATCAGAGAGCGCTTCGCGTACATCGTCTAATTTGAATGGCTTAACAATGGCATTTATTAATTTCATATTCGTTCCTTAAATTCTTACTTAATCCGTTAATTCTCTTATTACAATCCAAGTAGCGTGCCAAAAAGTTAAGTGATTGATTTTAAATAAGATGAAGATAATAAGGTCGTAATAACGAAAAAGGCCGCACCAACATGGTGCAGCCTTTTCACTATCTTAATGCGCGATGCTCTTATTGCTCCAGTTTTGGGCAACGGAGCCTTCAAAGCTCTGAATGACTAACAAATAGGTCTTAGGACTAGTAACCTAAAAAATCCATCCAGCGTTCGATGAGCAGTTCGAAATCATCGATTCCGCAGCTTGCTTGGCTTTCACAGTTATAGAAGTCGAATTCACTGCCCTCTTCCATCTCTTGCTCATGCGCTAACACGTTTTCTTGAATCGTAACTTCATCTTCATTGATCGCAAGGCTAATCTCCTTGCCAAGCAACGTCACTTCATTGCTCAGGTCCTGTCGAGATTGCTCAATCAACGCCATCACATGATCTAGCTTCTGCTTATCTTTACCAATCTCTTCTTGAAGCCAACGGCCAACAATCTCATGGCCCATGCTGCATTTCACATAGTATTCACCCATTAGAGTGTTTCTAGTAAATTCAAACTCCATAACTCAACCTATACTGCATTAATACTCAAGCGATACTATTTCTGAGTATACCATTGTCTTGTCAGAAACGAGCGTATTGACGAATTTATCGTTACGATCCAACCTACACAGTCAATGAAGAGGAGGGCTCTATGCAGTTGAACGAAATGATTGCCAAACAAATTGTCGAACGAACCATGAAGATCATCCCACACTCGATTAATGTGATGGATAATAAAGGTCGCATTATTGGATCCAGTGATCCTACTCGCTTATACCAAAAACATGAAGGAGCGGTACTTGCCATCACCGAATCACGAGTCGTTAATATTGACGAAGCCACTGCCGAACACCTAAAAGGGGTTAAGCCTGGAGTTAATTTACCGATTCTATTTCAGGATAATGTCATTGGGGCGATTGGGGTTTCTGGGACACTGCAGCAAGTTCATCATTTTGGTGAGCTGGTGAAGATGACCGCTGAGCTTATTGTTGAACAAGCTGTACTTATGTCTCAAGTAGAATGGAATAAGAGGCATCGTGAAGAATTGGTATTGCAATTAATCCGAGGTAGCACGCTTAATGACATGCAACTGCAATCCATCGCACAGCGTCTGGATCTCGACCTTGCACAACCGCGGATTGCCGCCATCGTCAAGGTGTTACCGATAGGAGACACTGCGCCTTCATTGGAAAACTTACAGCAATTAGTACATTTACTTGAATATCCCGAGCGCGATAATTTAGTCGGTATCTTGTCTGTTTCACAAAACGAAGTGGTGGTACTCAAGCCTATAACCCTGATAGGGAACAACTGGTCCAAGGATGCAGAAGCCAAGCGCGTGAAATTGCTACTCAAAAGAATAAAGAAAGAAGCTAAGTTTCAAATCAAGATTGCGCTTGGGGATTACTTTACCGGACTTTCTGGTTTAGCACGCTCATATGATACCGCTGAGCTCACTATGCGCAGTGTCGGTAACCGCCCCGGAGACATGTTTTTCTATCAAGACTATCGACTGCCGGCCATTATGAGTAGCCTGTTACAAGATCCATGGATTCGTGAGCAACTGGAGCAGTCTTACCTACATCTTCAACAACAGGACAGTAAAGGGATACTGATCAAAACTTTGAAGACATATTTAAAGCAGAACTGTGATTCAGCTCTCACCTGTAACGAACTACATATCCATCGCAATACGCTACGCTATCGAACAGACAAGATAAACCAAATAACATCATTAAATATCAACAATATAGACGATCTATTTCAACTCTACATTGCAATAAATCTATTCCACTGGTCGAGCTAAAAAATGTGCAACTGCACAATTTAAAAGGACCGATTTGAGCACTTATTTGTAGAGAATGACAAAGACTTACCAACCCTATATCTTTATATTTGCCGAAAATGACACATCGTTATCTGGGAAATAGAACATGATTGAAGTTTCAACTCTTGGCGCACTTTCAGCATTGATTGTTGCTATCGCGCTCATTCTTAAAAAAGTGCCACCCACCTACGGCATGATCATCGGTGCTTTGGTTGGCGGCGTGGTTGGCGGCGTTTCTCTCACCGAAACCGTTGAGTTAATGATAGGTGGTGCCCAAGGGATCGTCACTTCAGTGATGCGAATTCTCGCCGCTGGTGTGTTGGCCGGCGTACTAATTGAATCAGGGGCGGCTACCTCGATTGCAGAATCCATCATCAAAAAAGTAGGCGAAACTCGCGCCTTACTTGCTCTTGCCATTGCGACCATGATTTTAACCGCTGTTGGCGTTTTCGTTGATGTGGCCGTTATCACGGTTTCTCCTATTGCACTGGCTATTGCTCGCCGCGCAGACCTTTCTAAAACCGCGATCCTTTTGGCGATGGTGGGCGGCGGTAAAGCAGGTAATGTCATGTCGCCTAACCCAAATGCCATTGCGGCGGCTGATGCGTTCAATGTTCCGTTAACCTCTGTGATGGCTGCAGGCGTGATTCCGGGTCTATTTGGGCTGCTTTTCGCCTACTTCTTGGCAAAGCGCCTCGTCAATAAAGGTTCAAAAGTAGCGGAAAGTGAAGTGGTCAAAGCGGATCAAAGTTCACTGCCAAGCTTTTCTTCTTCAATCGTTGCACCGTTAGTGGCTATTGCCCTACTCGCGCTGCGACCACTCGCTGATATCAATGTTGATCCTCTAATTGCATTACCCTTGGGTGGATTGCTGGGTGCACTGGCTATGGGTCGCTTCAAACAAGCCAATAGCTTTGCGGTTTCAGGCTTGTCACGTATGGCACCGGTTGCTGTAATGCTACTGGGCACAGGAACCATTGCAGGCATCATTGCTAACTCAGGACTAAAAGCTGATCTGATTGAAGTGCTGACGATGTCTGGGCTGCCTTCTTACTTACTTGCTCCGTTTTCTGGCGCACTGATGGCACTATCAACCGCATCGACAACTGCCGGAACAGTAGTGGCATCGAATGTATTTGCCAGCACCATTCTTGAGCTAGGTGTTCCAGCTCTCGCAGGCGCAGCAATGATCCACTCTGGTGCGACAGTACTTGACCATATGCCACATGGTAGCTTCTTCCATGCCACGGGTGGTGCGGTACATATGAGTATTCATGAACGTCTAAAACTCATCCCTTATGAGTCAGCGGTCGGTCTTGTTATCGCCTTCGTCTCAGTAATGATCTTCGGTGTATTTGGTCTGTTTGTTTAAGTTTAAAGGTATCAAAATGAAAATTGTAATTGCTCCTGACTCATATAAAGAAAGCCTATCAGCAATGGGCGTTGCTCAAGCGATTGAAGATGGCTTTAAACAGCTAATACCAAACGCCGAATACGTAAAATTACCAATGGCTGATGGTGGTGAAGGCACAGTACAATCTCTGGTGGATGCGACCAATGGCTCTATCATCCAACATCCAGTGATTGGTCCATTAGGTGAAATTGTCGAAGGCTTCTACGGTATGTTCGGTGACGGTAAAACTGCCATTATTGAAATGGCGGCCGCTTCCGGCCTAGATTTAGTCTCTCCAGAACAACGTAATCCACTAAAAACCACTACCTATGGTACGGGTGAGTTGATCAAAGCCGTATTAGATAAAGGTGTTGAGCATATTATTATTGGCATTGGTGGTAGTGCGACCAATGATGGTGGCTTAGGAATGGCTCAAGCGCTAGGCATTCGTATGCTAGATGCAGAGGGTCACGAGCTGGTGTTTGGTGGTGGTGAACTGTCAAAACTGACAACCATTGATCTCACCAACCTCGACCCACGCCTACAAAACGTACGCTTAGAGGTCGCTTGTGATGTCGATAATCCATTATGCGGACCAAAAGGGGCATCACAGGTATTCGGTCCGCAAAAAGGCGCAACACCAGAAATGGTTGAGCTGTTAGATGCTAACCTTGCTCATTATGCCAGTATCATGAAAAACCAGTTAGGCGTCGATGTCATTGATCTCCCTGGTGCTGGCGCGGCAGGCGGTCTAGGCGCGGCACTTGTTGGCCTGTTAAATGCGGAGCTTCGCCCTGGTATTAACATCGTAATGGACGCCGTCAATTTAGATGAAATAGTCTCAGATGCTGATCTTGTGATTACAGGAGAGGGGCGCATTGATAGCCAAACCATTCATGGCAAAACACCGATTGGTGTAGCTCGCACAGCCAAAAAACATAAACTGCCTGTCATCGGTATTGCCGGCTGTCTAGCCAGTGATTGTGGTGTGGTTCATGAGCATGGTATCGACGCGGTATTTGCGGTAGTGAACCGTTCAGTAGACTTGCCGACAGCTTTGGCTGAAGCGGCTGAAAATATTGAACTTACTGCTCGCAATGTTGCAGCAATGTATACGATTAAGCACTAATCGAGCTCTCTGTAAGCTAAAAGCAATTTTCGCTGTATGCTAAAAGCAATTAAGGCCGCTATTCACAGCGGCCTTAATTATATTTACAACAAAATCAGACGTTACGCAGGCTCTTGGAAGATAACCGTGTCTGCTTTTTCCGTGTACTGACCCATTTTATGGAAGTTCAGGTAACGGTATGTATCAGCAGCCGTTGCATTAATCTTCTCAGCGTACTCTAAGTACTCTTCTTTCGTTGGGATGCGACCTAGAATCGCGCCAACAGCAGAAAGCTCAGCAGAAGCCAGATAAACGTTCGCGCCATTACCTAAGCGGTTCGGGAAGTTACGCGTTGACGTCGACATAACCGTCGAAGCATCAGCAACACGAGCTTGGTTACCCATACATAGTGAACAGCCAGGAGTTTCGATACGTACCCCAACACGACCGAAGATGCCGTAGTAGCCTTCTTCTGTCAGTTGGTCTTTATCCATCTTCGTTGGCGGAGCCACCCATAGGCGAGTGTTTAGAGAACCATTGAACTCTTCAAGCATCTTACCAGCGGCACGGAAGTGGCCGATGTTGGTCATACAAGAACCGATGAACACTTCTTGAATCTCTGTGCCTTGAACGTCAGATAGAAGACGAGCATCATCTGGATCGTTTGGTGCACATAGGATTGGTTGATCGATATCAGCAAGGTCAATCTCGATAACGTGCGCGTATTCCGCATCTGAATCAGCAGACAGCAACTCAGGGTTAGCTAGCCACTCTTCCATTGCTGTAATACGACGCTCAATCGTACGAACATCACCGTAACCTTCAGCGATCATCCACTTCAGCATCACGATGTTCGAGTTCAAGTACTCAGAGATAGACTCTTCAGAAAGCTTAACGGTACAACCTGCAGCAGAACGCTCAGCAGATGCATCAGAAAGCTCAAATGCTTGCTCAACAGATAAGTGCTCAACACCTTCAATTTCTAGTACACGACCAGAGAATTCGTTGATCTTACCTGCTTTCTCTACGGTTAGTAGGCCTTGCTTGATACCATAAAGAGGAATGGCATGTACTAGGTCACGTAGCGTGATACCCGGTTGCATTTCGCCTTTAAAGCGAACCAAGATAGATTCAGGCATATCAAGAGGCATAACGCCTGTTGCGGCAGCAAATGCTACCAAGCCAGAACCCGCAGGGAATGAAATACCTAGAGGGAAACGAGTATGCGAGTCACCACCTGTACCTACAGTATCAGGAAGAAGCATACGGTTTAGCCATGAGTGGATAACGCCATCACCCGGACGAAGTGAAACACCCGCACGATTCATGATGAAATCAGGTAGCGTATGGTGAGTGTTTACATCGACTGGTTTAGGGTATGCCGATGTGTGACAGAAAGACTGCATTACAAGGTCTGCAGAGAAACCAAGACACGCCAGATCTTTAAGCTCATCACGAGTCATAGGACCGGTCGTATCTTGAGAACCGACTGTCGTCATTTTAGGTTCACAGTACTGACCAGCACGAACACCTTCAACGCCACATGCTTTACCAACCATCTTCTGAGCTAGCGTGTAGCCTTTATCAGATGCAGATGGATCGATTGGTTTAGCAAACAGATCCGTTTCAGCTAGACCTAGAGCGTCACGAGCACGACCCGTTAGACCACGACCGATGATCAGTGGAATACGGCCACCAGCACGCACTTCATCAAGAAGTACTTTGCTTAGCTCAAAGTTTGAGATCACAGAACCGTTCTTGTGAACAACACCTTCGTACGGGTAGATATCAATGATATCGCCCATGTTCATGTCTTGTACGTTCAGTTCAATGGGTAGTGCGCCTGAATCTTCCATTGTGTTGTAGAAGATTGGTGCAATTTTACCACCAAGACAAACACCGCCAGTACGCTTGTTTGGTACGAATGGGATATCTTCACCCATGAACCAAAGTACTGAGTTTGTTGCCGATTTACGTGAAGAACCTGTACCAACAACATCACCAACGTAAGCCAGTGGAATGCCATCTTTTTGCATTTCTTCAATTTGTTTGATTGGACCAACGCTACCCTGTTCATCAGGAGTAATGCCATCACGTTCCATCTTCAGCATCGCTTTCGCGTGTACTGGGATGTCAGGACGTGACCATGCATCAGGCGCTGGAGATAGGTCATCGGTGTTCGTTTCACCAGTGACTTTAAATACTTTTACTGTGATTTTTTCTGCTACTTTATCTTTCGCTGTAAACCATTCAGCATCAGCCCAAGATTGAAGTACTTGTTGTGCAGCAGCATTGCCAGCTTTCGCTTTCTCTTCTACGTCATAGAACGCATCGAACATCAGTAGAGTATGAGATAGCGCTTTAACAGCGATTGGAGCAAGCTCAGCATCGTCTAGTAGAGATACTAGAGATTCGATGTTGTAACCGCCTTGCATGGTACCAAGCAGTTCTGCAGCTTTTGCTTTGCTTACTAGTGGCGAAGCTACTTCACCTTTAGTGATAGCCGTAAGGAAGCCAGCTTTTACGTAAGCAGCTTCATCTACACCCGGTGGAATGCGATTTTCTAGTAGGTCAAGAATGATTTCTTCTTCACCTTGAGGTGGATTCTTCAGAAGTTCAACTAGGCCAGCTACCTGCTCAGCATCTAGTGGTTTTGGAACAACTCCTTCGGCAGCACGTTCTTCGACGTGTTTACGGTAGGCTTCAAGCACGACTTTTTTCCTCTCATTGCGGTTCACTTCTTCCCTTCATAATTGTTAGTAAAATAAAGAAGTGAACATCCTTGGAAACTTGGCTCTCCATTGCCATTTTTGTCATTCAATTTGTATTGATGAGCGGCGTCATAGAGGCCAAACTGTGGGCGGTAGAATAGCAAATTTAACGTTAAATTAAAATCTTATCATTTTGACCAACATAGCAAGTTAAGACGAAAGTCCCACTATTTTTGCCTAATTACGCACTTAAATGGCGACTCTGCGCATGATTATTTGTAGGACGTACCTACAATCAGATACACCGAATCGAAGTTATCTTCGGTTCGGCCATAAGCTAAAATAATCGGCCCGATTGGTGAATCAACACCCGCGAAAACAGAACCCGCGGTGTACATTGGCGCTTCATCAAGCCTTAAATCATTGTTCGACCAGACACCACCATGTTCAATGGATGCGCCCACGTAGAATGGTGATTCAAAGAGTCCGAAGTCATTTTCAAACCACTTATAACGATAAGTAAGACTGGTATAAGCCAAGTTCTGACCAATCATACTGTTCCTTGGAATACCTGACAGGTTTAAGAAGCCACCAAGCTCTTTAGGATCAATAGGGAAAATCGAATTTTTGCTCTCTACAATGCCGTAATCAAGCTTTCCGACTAAAGTATGTCGTTCATAACTTTTTGCAGCCATGAAATTAGCCGAAAATTCGTAAACAGTATCGCTTTCAGCCGCTAGCACCGGGCTATCTCCAGACGTGTTGTCCTCAAAATCATCATGAGAAACAAGGTACTCAAGATCAACAAAGTAACCTTCCGTTGGCAAACTAAAATTATCTAAAGTATCGAGTCGATAACTAATAAACGCACCTATACGTGCATACGCTCCGTTACCAAAAGATGGTATCGAAGAAACCTCAAAATCCCCATCAGTATAACGAGCACCAAATTTCAGTTCTTGCCACAAGGTAGGCTGATAGCCTAAAGCCAATTCACTAACATATTGACTATAAGTCAGTGGAACATAGTCTATAGTCGCATCTAATGTCGGCTCTCCAACCTCCCCCTCAACCACTGGCAAGTTTCTGTTTTCCTTACTGTAAACAATCGATGCAGAAGTGAACAGTTTTTGACTCGAAAAGAAGGGCGAGTAAAGTTCCGCTTCAATTCGTTTGTCAGTACCCATCTCGACGTTAGTTCTTAGCTCTGCACCATGCTTATTAATATCGGTAAAGTTGGCTGAAACACCGATCGAGTACTGACTGGTAGTAGAGAAGTCATCTTCAAGAAAGAATCGAAAATTGAGGTAGTTTGGCCCCCAAGATTTTTCGTTCACATCGACTAGCAGTTGCTCCTCGCCATTCACTGTGTCAAATTCATAAGTCACCAACTCGAATCTATCTAGCGCATAGAGGTCTTGTACTTTAGATTCAATTTCACTGGTCTTCAGAACCTTACCTGAATCAAGGTTTAAACGGTTTTCGATCAGCTTATCGGAATAGTGGGTATTGTTATTGATAACAACTCGGTCAACGACGGTCTTATCGCCGTGTTTTAGCTGTCTGCGCGCTTTTTGTTTGTCCTCGATATAATGCTGATAATCGGCATTTGAGAGCGATAGCTTAGAAAGTTCATCAGTATGCTGCTTAGCGGCTTCATAGCCCGCGAGGAAAGCCGATGGCATTTTATCAAAGTCAGTCGTCTCCATTTGCCCAACATCAGGGCGCAGGAAAACATCATCATCAGTCAGTGTTTCAGCTTGCTCTTGAGTGCTGCGTTGGACCAAATAATTCGAGAGTTGGTCAGCTGCCGCTAGAAAATTCGTGAAGTCTTCTTTGCCTTTGTAATTGGTACTGATATCCACCGCAATGACGATGTCAGCGCCCATCGCTCTAGCAACGTCGACTGGCATATTATTGGTGACACCACCATCAACCAGCATTCGGCCATCTAATTCATAAGGGGGAAGCGCTCCGGGAACTGACATACTGGCCATCATGGCATCAACAAGGTGACCATGGTCGATGACCACTTCTTCAAGCTCAATAATGTCGGTTGCGACTGAACGGTAGGGAATAGCAAGATGGTCAAAAGAGTCGAGTGGAGATAGGTTACCTGTGGTCTCACGCAGAATACGCAACATATTCTGACCTTGAACCACGCCTTTCCTAGCTTTGATTTCGCCCCAACCTAAACCGAGATCGGTGTTCAGTTGGTAACGGTCTTCATATTCTTTGTCACGTACTCGGCGATCACTACGGTTAACGCGATCACGATAGCCGCGATTCCAATCAACCGTATAAATAAAACTTTCAATCTCATCAGCACTCATCCCTGTCGCATAAAGCCCACCAACGTAAGAGCCCATGCTGGTACCGGTAATGTAATCGACCGGAATTTGCATCTCTTCTAGCGCTTTAAGTACACCAATGTGAGCCGCTCCTTTGGCTCCTCCACCAGCAAGCACAACAGCAACGGTTGGTCTTTTATGAGCTTGTCCAGCTTGCTGAGATTGTTCCACCGGTGTCACAGTAGATGCAAACAGCTGAAAACTGATCACAGTACCGACAATGCCTAAGCTGCTCACTATCCAACGAGAAATCATTATTTAAACTATCCTTGTCATTCTTTTCTTTTACGACTTTACCACTGAAAAAGCTTTTTTAGCCACTGTTTTGGTTGACTTTCACAACCCTTTTTAATGTTTCCATTCTCATCCCAAACCGGCAGTTTAACCGTACCGTCACAGTCAAACTCTAAAGCCCCTTGAGAAGTTCGAGTAAAACTTGCCGTCGTAATGCCATTCGGCCAAGGCAACAGTAACTGCTCTGGAGTTCGATGTTTCAGATAATCGGCATAGACACGTAGCGCACCACTAGAGCCCGTGAGTTTAGTCGGCTTATTATCATCGCGCCCTAGCCAGATGGTAGTGACTTCGCGACCATCAACACCCACGAACCAACTGTCTCGGCTGTCATTACTGGTGCCCGTTTTACCGGCTAATCCTGCCCATGCAAACTGACCTTGTAGGAAACGCCCCGTACCTTCAGACACGCCACGTTTCATTGCATAGGTTGTAAGCCAAGCGGCTTGCTGGTCAACGCTTTGTGATACACGAGGGATCGACTGATACAGAACCTCGCCATCGTTATCAACAACTGAGCGAAGCGCAGACAAAGGTGCTATACGCCCAGAATTGGTAATGGTTTGATACATCTGCGCAACTTGGAACGGAGTCAGTGAGAACGAACCCAAAAACATCGACGGCACTGGGCGAATCTCATTTTTATCGACCCCCAGTTTTCCAATCGTATCCGAGACACTATCAATGCCTAATTGCATGCCTAAACGAACAGTAGGTACGTTGTAAGACTTAGAAAGCGCCACATACAAAGGCACATCGCCACGGAACTTACGATCGAAGTTTCTCGGGCTCCACACGCTACCTTTACTGCCTTTCAAGCTCAGTGGCGTGTCTTTCAATGTTGTCGCCAACGTGTACTTCTGAGGCTGCTCTAGTGCGGTTAAGTAAATTGCAGGCTTGACCAAAGAACCAATTGGGCGACTCGCGTTCAAGGCACGGTTAAAGCCATCGTAGCCAGTACGCTTACCACCGACCATCGCCCGGATTTCACCGGTATTTCTATCCACGGCAATAGCTGCTGCTTCCAGCTTATTACCTGCGGTTTTCGATAAATCAGGCACCTTACGAGCAATCGACTTCTCTAACTTGTCTTGAGATACCGGATCCAGAGAGGTAAAGACTCGAATCCCTTTTTTCGCCTCAAATCGATCGCCGACATACTTCTTAAGCTCAATGTTTACTTGTTGGAAATAAGCGGGCTGACGGCTAGCAATGCGTGGGTTGTCTTGAATATCCAAATCACGACTCGCCGCCTCTTCGTATTGTCGCGGAGTTAAGATGTCTTGTTGCATCAATAAGCGAAGAACCAGATCGCGTCGAGTCTTAGCACGCTCAGGATAGCGAACCGGATTGTAATACGACGGTCCTTTCACCATACCCACCAGCAGTGCTAGCTGATCGATGCGCAGCTCTTGAATAGGTTGACCAAAATACAAACGAGACGCTAAACCGAAGCCATGAATCGCTTGCCCACCATTCTGTCCAAGATAAACCTCATTTAAGTAAGCCTCTAGGATACGGTCTTTGCTGTAACGATGGTCTAAGATAAGTGCAATGTAGGCTTCACGAACCTTACGCCACAATGTACGTTCACTGGACAGGAACAGGTTTTTTGCCAACTGTTGTGTCAGCGTACTACCACCTTGTACCGTTCGCCCAGCTTTGACGTTAACGACCATTGCACGAGCGATGGCCAGTGGCGACACACCATCGTGTTGATAGAAGTTTCGGTCTTCGGTTGCCAGTAAGGCATCAACCATCACTTCTGGGAACTGATTGCGTTTTAAGAACAGGCGCTGCTCATCGTTACTTTTCTCAAGCATGCCAAGCATTTTCGGTTCAACACGCAGGTAGCCCATGTCGCCTTTCTTCTCCAGCGACTGAATGCGAGTTAATTCGTTACCATTGAAGTGCAGCATCACATGACGATCCGCTTCCGGTCCATCAACAAACTCGAACGGACGACGAATCATTTCAATCTTGGTCGAAGAAGAAGAGTATTCGCCTGGGTGACGAGGCGCGTTCACCTTACGGTAATTAAGTACATCGAGCTCATTCTTAACCTGAACCAAACTCACCGGAGTTCCCGGAGACAGGTCTAGCACTCGCGCATAAACCACGGTTGGCAAATCAAACAGCTGACCTTCAAAGCGCTGTTTGACCACAGAATCAAGATAAATACCGACGAACAACAGCAATGCCGCAAGCGCTAAGCCCGCTTTCCAAGAAATGCCCCATAGGATCTTCAACCAACCTCTTTTGCCAGATTTCTTAGCCTTAGGTTTGGTCTTTTTCGCAGCCGCTCTTGGTTTTCTTGGCTTGGCTTTGGTCGCTGGTGACTTCTTTGCTGGCGCTTTTTTAGGTGGTGCCTTTTTTGGCGTTAACATTTTGGTCATCATCGATTCAACTGTCGTTTGGTTTTAGTGGTTGCTACATGGTTAGCAGGGTCATCCGGCCAAGGATGTTTTGGGTAACGGCCCTTCATCTCTTTTTGTACTTCTTTGTACGCGCCAGCCCAAAAGCCAGCTAAATCTTGAGTAATTTGTAGTGGTCGCTGTGCTGGAGAAAGGAGCTCAAGCACTACTTTTTTACGCCCTTGCGCGATCAATGGCGAGTCTTGTTCGCCAAAGACTTCCTGTATTCGCACTGAGATCACTGGTTCAGATTGATATTGATAACGAATGGCCTTCTTGCTGCCTGTTGGCATCAGATAGTGCGTTGGCAACCATTGGTCGATTTCTTGATTCAAAGGCCAACCAAGATAAGCCGACAATGCTTGCTCAATCGAAACACTAGCCAGCCCTTTTGCCGACTTAATGCCATTCAAATATGGAGATAGCCACTCATCAAGGTGTTCAATCAAACTCGCATCGTCCATCGCTGGCCAATCATGCTCAGGCATCCAAAGTGCTGCACAGCGCATACGCTCAACCAACTGCTTAGCCGAAGCTGTCCAATTTAAGCGATCCAGCCCGCATCGAGCGACATAATTGAGCAGCGCTTGGCTCGCCTGATTCGCATCGGGATCAGGTAAAGCTTTGGTGCTGATAATCAACTTGCCCAGAGATACACGCTGCTCAGCAACTAAACGGCCACGTTTCTCATCCCAATCGGCATAATCGGAACGCACAAACAGCTTTGGAAATTCAGCGTCTAACTGCGCGATATCAACCGCGGTGGCTAAGAAAATTTGACTGGCTCGCCCTGTACTACGCATCAAATCAATCACTACGATATAGTCATTGTTCGCCAGTGAATCATCATCACGAACCTCAGCACCGTGGCCATTCGCCAAAAGGAAAGCACTGCTGGTCGCGCTTCTCACTTGTGCAATCCGGTCTGGGAAGGCAAAACAAAGCACTAATGGTAGCAATGATTCGTCAGCTTGTGACAAATCTAAGTGATGATTGAGTTTGCTCGCGAGACTTTTCGCTCGCTGCATCACAACGCTATTTTTGGAATGTTTTCTTTGCTTAAGTCGATGCAAAGAGTGTTGAATATCCGTCACATTGCGCTCCGGCTCTTCCAGCAAAGCAGCAGCAACAATCGCGACATTCAACAGAGCAGGACTACCTTGCTGCGCTTTAACCAACATGCTGGCAATACGAGGCTCTAGACCTAAACGTTGGACCTGTTTTCCTAATGCCGTAAATTGACCATTATCGTCTAACAATTCAAGAGTCTGTAAGAGTTGCTTGGCTTGCCCGATAGAAGCTTTGGGTGGAACGTCTAACCATTGCAGTTCATCAGCACTCGCAGCGCCCCATTGCGTCAATTCAGACACCAGCGAAGACAAATCAGAATGAAGAATTTCAGGTTCTGGTATAGCTGGTTGCTGCATCAGCTGCGTTTCGCTGTACAAACGAACGCACAAGCCCTCTTCAATTCGTCCCGCACGGCCCGCTCGTTGTTCAGCTGAAGATTGCGAGATTTTCACTTGCTCAAGCTTAGTAATACCGGTTTTCAGATCGAACTTCGCCACACGTTCAAGCCCGGAATCAACCACCAATCGAATACCTTCAATCGTCAAAGAAGTCTCAGCAATATTGGTCGCTAACACCACCTTTCGACGCCCTTTCTCTGATGGCGCGATCGCTTTCTGCTGTTGAGAAAAGCTGAGTTGCCCATACAGAGGACACACATCGATATCATTGGCGAATTGTTCTAGTTGAGATTCCACCTGCTTAATCGCAGAAACGCCCGGCAAAAAGGCCAGAAGTGAGCCTGACTCTTTCTCCATCAGAGAGCGAATCACGTTAGCCATTTTAGGGGCTAGATATTCATTTGCGTTAAGAGGCTGATAACGGAAATCGACCGGAAAGGTGCGACCTTGTGATTCAACGTATTTGGCATTCGGCAGCAAAGTTTGCAGAGCTTGTTGATCTAAAGTTGCCGACATCACTACCACTTTCAGATCGTCACGCAACGCCTCTTGGATCTCTAAGCTAAACGCCAATGCGGTATCGGCGTGAATACTGCGCTCGTGAAATTCATCAAAGATCACCATATCAACCCCAGTTAATTCAGGGTCGGTTTGGATCATTCTTGTCATGATCCCTTCAGTAACAATCTCTAAGCGAGTCGCACTGCTGCTTTTAGATTCACCACGAACTCTAAAGCCAATGCTCTCTCCCACCTTTTCTCCCAATTGGCTCGCTAAGTAAGTAGCAATATTCCTTGCAGCCAAACGCCTCGGTTCAAGCATGATGATTTTGCCTTGAACGGCGTTGGTCTTAACTAACTGTAAAGGGAAGAATGTTGACTTACCCGCACCGGGAGCGGCCTTTAGAATAAGTTGAGTGTGTGTTTCTACGCCAGCGAGCAGATCTGGCATCACAGCTTCTATGGGCAGTTGTGGCAATGGGAGAACCTTGTGGTGTAATGTTGGCAACATTGTACATAAAAACCTACCTGTCTAAATAAGTAATATGCACTTCAATCCGCCATTAGAGCCTGCGACTCTTATTAAACGCTATAAACGTTTCCTCACTGACATCCAACTTCCTGACGGTAGCGAGCGTACTATTCACTGCGCTAACACTGGAGCGATGACAGGATGTGCGACTCCTGGCAATACGGTGTGGTACTCAACCTCCGATAATGCAAAGAGAAAGTACCCAAACAGCTGGGAGATCTCAGAAACAGACAAAGGTCATCGTATTTGTGTAAATACTGCGCGGGCAAACCAGCTAGCAGTGGAAGCAATTGAAAATGGGACTATAGTTGAACTCTTAGGTTATAACGCGTTACGAACCGAAGTGAAATATGGCAGTGAGAATAGTCGCATTGATATTCTGCTTGAAGATAACGAAAAGCCGCCTTGCTATATCGAAGTGAAAAGCGTCACTTTGCTCGACGAGCAAGAAACGTCAACTAAAGGGCAAGGTTTTTTCCCTGATGCGGTCACAACCAGAGGCCAAAAACATCTGCGTGAACTCACAGAAATGGTCGAATCTGGAAATAGAGCCGTACTTTTATTCACTGTTTTACATTCAGGTATTGAAAAAGTGTCTGCGGCACACCATATAGACGCCAAATATTCGTTATTACTAAAACAAGCACAAGACGCTGGAGTTGAAGTGCTTTGCTATAAAGCAGAGCTCAGCAGTACTCAAATACAACTAAAACAAGCTGTTGAATTTATCAATAGCTAAGCAAAGATGCTGAACTAATCACATTGATTGCAAGTTTGAATAAGAGTATTTGCCACCATTCGTTCTTTCTGCTATAGATACCCGCCTTAAAATTAGCTGCTTTGCAGTTGACTAGGTGTAAATAGGAGATGCTGTATGCCAGAATCTAAGAAAAAAGCGCTAGGCATCCTAGCCATCGCAGGTGTTGAACCGTACCAAGAGAAGCCAGGTGAAGAGTACATGTCACTTGAGCAAACGGAACATTTTACAAAAATTTTAGCAGCTTGGCGCAACCAGCTCAGGGAAGAAGTTGATCGTACTGTGCACCACATGCAGGACGAAGCAGCGAATTTCCCAGACCCAGTTGACCGTGCTTCTCAAGAAGAAGAATTCAGCTTAGAGTTACGTAACCGTGACCGTGAGCGTCGTCTTATCAAAAAAATTGAGAAGACATTAGACAAGATCGAAGAAGACGATTTCGGCTTCTGTGATTCTTGCGGTATCGAGATTGGCATTCGTCGCCTTGAAGCTCGTCCAACTGCTGATCTTTGTATTGACTGTAAAACACTTGCAGAGATCAAAGAAAAACAGATGCAAGGTTAATTCTTGCAGATGTAAAGAAAGGGAGCCTTGGCTCCCTTTTTTGTTTGTTATCCAAGCGAAGTATTTCACACGCTTGATAGTAAATAGCAGCTTTAAGCCTTAGTTCTAGGCATTAAAGCTCTTGTCAAACGTCTTAAGAATCGGCTACTGCGGTACCATTTAGATTAGGTTGTTCACTCATGAATTATATCGGGCGCTTTGCACCATCACCGTCAGGTCCTCTTCATTTTGGCTCACTTGTTGCTGCTCTTGGTAGCTACTTTCAAGCGAAATCTAACCAAGGAAAATGGTTAGTTCGTATGGAAGACCTCGACCCGCCAAGAGAAATGGCCGGCGCTGCAGACCTCATTCTTAAGACGCTTGAGGCTTACCATCTATTTTGGGATGGTGAAGTCGTCTATCAAAGCCAACGTCATGACTTGTATCAAGCTCAAATCGATCAATGGGTTGCTGACAATCAAGCCTACTACTGCCAATGCACCCGCAAGCAGATAAAGGCTTTGGGCGGCTTTTACAATGGTCACTGTCGAGATGTAGGCCTAATCGATTCAGGTGAACAGGCGGTGCGCTTGTGCATGGACTTTCCAGTGGAGTCCTTTGATGATGTTCGCCACGGCACCATTCAAATCCCTAAAGCACTAGCTGAAGAAGATTTTATTATTAAACGCAGAGATGGATTGTTTGCCTATAACTTGGCCGTTGTTCTTGATGACATCGACCAAGGAGTAACAGAAGTCGTAAGAGGCGCAGACCTGATAGAACCAACAGGTCGACAAATCAGTTTGTATAAGACGCTCAAGCAAAAAACAGTGAGCTACTTGCACTTACCATTGGCAACCGATGGCTTGGGGAATAAACTGTCAAAACAGAACCATGCCACCGCGATAGATCTCGACAACCCAAAACCAACGTTACTCAACGCGATGCGATTCTTAGGTTTTGATATCCCGACGGCTCTTTGTGAGGCTTCAATGGATGAGATTTTATTGTGGGGCTGCCAGCAATGGAACGTCAGTCAGTTACCTGATAGTTTACAAAAAGAGCACTGTAATTAGCTCGAAACTCACGGCAAATAGCAAAAACGACACATAAAAATGCCATAACCAACCAATGTGGTTAAGCAGACGATGTTCTCAAATGGCTCGCGCTAAGCTATTATTAGCCGCAATTAAACTCTGCACTACCACTTTGGACTAAGAGAAAAACAAAGTTGGCGATACCTACTTTGTTCTAAACTAATGAATACAAACGACAATACCCCAAGCGAACAACGCGGATTCCACGAATTAGCTCTGAATATTTATACTCGTCAAGAGCACAATATTTCACGCAAGCAGATCAGCGACAACGCACTAAAAGTGCTATATCGCCTGAATGGTGCGGGTTTTGACGCATTTCTAGTCGGTGGTGGTGTGCGCGATATCTTATTAGGCTCTCAGCCAAAAGATTTTGATATTGCGACCAACGCAACGCCAGAGCAAATCAAACACCTCTTCAGAAACTGTCGTCTTATCGGTCGCCGTTTCCGCTTGGCACATATCATGTTTGGTCGCGACATCATTGAAGTGGCAACTTTCCGTGGTCACCACCAAGAACCATCGAAGAACGTTTCTGCACAATCGAAAGAAGGCATGCTACTTCGCGATAACGTGTACGGCAGTGTTGATGAAGATGCAGAGCGTCGTGATTTCACAATCAACGCGATGTACTACAACATTGCAGACTACAGCATCCACGATTACGCGGGTGGTGTAGAAGATTTAGAAGATAAACTGATCCGCCTGATTGGCGATCCAGAAACGCGTTACCGCGAAGACCCAGTACGTATGCTACGTGCAATGCGCTTCGCCGCTAAACTGGATTTCGACATCGAAGAAGACACGGCTGACCCGATTGAAGAGTTAGCTCACCTTCTAAGAGATATCCCAGCAGCGCGCCTTTACGAAGAGTCTCTGAAATTACTGCAATCAGGTCACGGTTTAGAAACCTACCACTTGATGCGCGAGTACAATCTATTCCAACAGATGTTCCCAACGGTAGCGGAGCACTTCACCGAAGATTACGACTCACACACAGAGCAGATGCTTGATTTGGTTCTCGATTCAACCGACCTTCGCATCGAAGATGGTAAGCGAGTAAACCCAGCATTCATGTTCGCAGCGATGCTTTGGTACCCAATGAACAAGCTGGCAGACAAACTTGTCGCTGAACAGGGTATGGCACACTACGATGCGATCATGGAAGCGAGTAACATCATTCTAGATCAGCAAGTAAAGTCTATTGCGATTCCTCGTCGTCACACAGCAACCATTCGCGAAGTTTGGCAACTGCAACTTCGACTGCCTCGTCGCAACGGTAAACGCGCTGTTCGTCTAATGGAATTAAACAAATTCCGTGCAGGCTACGATTTCCTAGAAATGCGTGGTGAGATTGAAGGTGGCGAAACCAAAGAGTTAGCAAAATGGTGGGAGCGTTATCAGACTGCAGGTCGTAACATGCGTCAAGCAATGGCTAACGACGTTGCAGCACCATCAAAGTCAGGCCATCGTCGCCGTAAGACTTACCGAAACAAAAAGAGTAAGCAATCAGAATGATAACTGCTTACATTGCGGTCGGCAGCAACCTTGCCGACCCAGTTAGCCAAGCAAATTTGGCTATCGAAACGCTAAAAAGCCTACCGCGATCAACGTTTATTGCGACCTCTCAGCTATATAGTAGCACTCCAATGGGACCGCAAAATCAACCAGACTACATCAACGCGGTAGTCGCTATCCAAACCGAATTAACGCCAATTGAACTGCTTGATTGCACTCAAAAGATCGAACTAGAGCAAGGGCGCGTCCGTAAAGACGAACGTTGGGGACCAAGAACCTTGGATCTCGACATTGTGCTATACGGCAATGAGGTGATCGATTCAGAGCGCTTAATCGTTCCTCATTATGGAATGAAAGAACGAGAGTTTGTACTCTACCCGCTTGCTGAAATCGCACCAAGTTTACAACTCCCTGATGGGACTGAGCTGACAGAACTACTGAAAATAGTAGATAAGAACGGGCTCAATGTTTGGCAACAATAGCCAAGCGCATTAAGGAAAACCAATGAAAAAAGTAACCATTAACGACCTGATCAAATGCAAACGTGAAGGCCGTAAATTTGCGACTTCGACAGCTTATGATGCGAGCTTTGCTCAATTATTCGAAAGCCAAGAAATGCCAGTTCTGCTTGTCGGTGATTCACTGGGTATGGTTTTACAAGGCCATAACGATACATTACCAGTAACCGTTGAAGACATTGCTTACCATACTCGCTCAGTGCGTGCTGGTAGCCCAAATTGTCTTCTTATGGCTGACATGCCTTTCATGAGCTACGCGACGCCAGAACAAGCTTGTGAGAGCGCAGCGACTTTGATGCGTGCTGGTGCGAACATGGTAAAAATCGAAGGCGGAAGCTGGTTGGTTGATACTGTGAAGATGCTAACAGAACGTGCAGTACCAGTATGTGCACACTTAGGCTTGACGCCCCAGTCTGTGAACATTTTTGGTGGTTACAAGATTCAAGGTCGTGACGACGAGCAAGCCGACAAAATGGTTGCTGACGCGTTAGCACTGCAAAACGCAGGCGCTCAAATCGTTCTACTTGAATGTGTGCCAGCTTCATTGGCAAAACGAATTACAGAAGCTTGTGACGTACCGGTTATCGGTATCGGCGCAGGTAATGTTACCGATGGTCAGATCTTGGTTATGCATGACATGTTCGGTATTTCTGCGAACTACATGCCGAAGTTCTCTAAGAACTTCCTAGCAGAAACAGGTGATATGCGTAAGGCAGTAGCTCTATACAAAGAAGAAGTAGAGAGCGCGCGCTTCCCTGATGAAGCTCATACAATCGCTTAGGAGTAAGTATGCAAACTTTTGCTGAAATAGCGGCTCTTCGTGAGCAGATTAAACAGTTTAAGCGTGATGGACGTACGGTTGCTTTTGTACCGACAATGGGAAACCTGCATGAAGGCCACCTGACTCTGGTAAAGAAAGCTCGTGAACTGGCCGACATCGTTGTGGTAAGCATCTTTGTAAACCCAATGCAGTTTGACCGTGCAGACGACCTAAACAACTACCCTCGAACGTTAGAAGCAGATTTAAGCAAACTAACAGGTGAAGGGGTTGAGCTAGTATTTACACCAACGCCAGAGGTGATGTACCCAGATGGATTAGACAAGCAGACGTTTGTTGAGGTCCCTGGCATATCTCACATGCTTGAAGGTGCCTCTCGTCCAGGTCACTTCCGTGGTGTATCAACCATTGTCACTAAACTGTTTAATATCGTTCAGCCAGACTTTGCATGCTTCGGCGAGAAAGACTTTCAGCAACTTGCTGTTATTCGCCAGATGACCACTGATTTAGCATTAGACATTGAAGTTGTCGGCGTTGCGACCGTTCGTGAAATGGATGGTTTGGCAATGAGCTCTCGCAATAGCAACCTAACGATTGACGAGCGCCAACGAGCGCCCGTTTTAGCGCGTACTATGCGCTGGATCAGCAGCGCTATTCGTGGTGGTCGCGATGATTACGCATCAGTGATTGAAGATGCTACTGACCAGCTACGCGCTGCAGATCTTCAACCTGACGAAATCTTCATTTGTGATGCTAAAACTCTGCAAGCGATCACTTCAGAATCAACTCAAGCAGTGATTCTAATGTCGGCTTTCCTAGGTAAGACGCGTCTTATCGATAACCAAGTTCTCGATTTGGTAACGGAAACCAAAGAAGAAGTGAAAGAAGAAACGACTGAATAGTCGGCTTCTGCTCTTAACGCAAAACAAAAAAAGGTCGATGTTATATCGACCTTTTTCTTTACCTGTTACTTAGATGAACCAAAGGTTAGCTACGTAAGCCAATACCCTTTGTCACTAGGTAGTGTGCAATGCCATACAACAGCACGATAAACACACCTAGTACGCCAAACGACGTCACGATCCCCACATCAGACACACCCAAGAAGCCATATCTGAACGCGTTAACCATGTACACGATAGGGTTCAACTTCGATACACCTTGCCAGAATTCAGGCAATAGACTGATCGAGTAGAACACACCACCAAGGTACGTCAGCGGCGTTAAGATAAAGGTTGGGATAATAGAGATATCATCAAACGTGCGTGCGAATACCGCGTTAATCAAGCCACCCAAAGCGAATACTACCGACGTTAAAAATACCGTCGCAATGATCACGCCCCAATGGTCAACTTGTAAGTCGACAAAGAACAACGACACGAAGGTTACTATGGTACCCACTAACAAGCCACGAACCACACCACCCATTACGAAGCCGGCGATAATCACGTAGTTAGGAACAGGCGCTACAAGCAGCTCTTCAATGTTCTTCTGGAACTTGGCACTAAAGAACGATGAAGCAACGTTGGAATATGAGTTGGTGATCACCGACATCATGATCAGACCGGGAACAATGTATTCCATGTAGCTAAAGCCGTTCATTTCACCAATACGCGCACCAATCAGGTTACCGAAGATGATGAAGTAAAGCGTCATGGTAATCGCTGGCGGCACCAGAGTCTGCACCCAGATACGAGTAAAGCGATTGATCTCTTTGGTCAACAAACTGCAGAAAGCGGTCCAATATAGGCTGTACATATTATTTACTCCCCTCACGGACGATACTCACAAATAGCTCTTCTAGACGGTTTGCTTTGTTACGCATAGAGAGGACTTTAACCTGTTGCTCGCTCAATTGAGCAAAGATGGTATTCAAACCTAGGTTCTTGTCGATTTCGATTTCTAGCGAGCCATTGACCATCACTTGGCTATTCACGCCTTCAAGCTTAGGTTCAGTCGTGCCCTCTTCCAGATCCAGAATAAAGGTCTCAGCACTCAATTTGCCCAACAGCGCTTTCATTGTTGTGTTCTCAATCAGCTCACCGCGATTGATGATACCAATGTTGCGACACAGCATTTCTGCTTCTTCTAGGTAGTGCGTGGTCAAGATAATGGTAATGCCCTGCTTCTCATTGATCTCTTTTAGGAATTCCCACATTGAACGACGTAGTTCAATATCAACGCCTGCTGTCGGTTCATCAAGGATCAACAAATGAGGTTCATGCATCAATGCACGCGCGATCATCAAACGACGCTTCATACCACCAGACAAGTTACGCGCGCGTTCGCCACGCTTTTCCCACAGATCGAGTTGAGATAGGTACTTTTTCGCTCGCTCTTTCGCTAATGCTTTTGGCACGCCGTAATAACCCGCTTGTTGCAGCACGATCTGTTCAACGGTTTCAAACGGGTTAAAGTTAAACTCTTGAGGCACAAGGCCTAAGTTCTGCTTCGCCAATTCCAGATCGGTATCAATGTCGTAGCCGAACACTTTAACCTTGCCTGACGTTTTATTTACCAGTGAAGAGATAACACCAATGGTGGTTGATTTACCCGCACCATTGGGACCAAGTAGTGCGTAAAAGTCGCCTTTTTCTACTTGTAAACTAACGCCCTTAAGAGCCTCGAAGCCCCCAGCATAAGTTTTTCTTAATTGCTCAATTTCTAATGCATACATAGAGATAGACTGCCATTTGCTATAGATAAGATGTAGACGGCCGAGCTTGAGGAAGAGAGTAATGCTTAAAACGAACTAGCTGAAAGCTAACCCAAGATTTGTTTACTCGGCCATTTTGCGAACAAGTTTATCGTTGATTGACGATGAATACAAATATCGTGTGAGAGTTTCTTTCGAAAACAAATAAGCGTCTTGGCTACGTGAAGACTAAATCAACGTTCAATAAATATAAAAATGCCGCTAAGTGATTCACTTAACGGCATTAATGATCAGTCTTGAAGTGAGCGTCTATGGCTTATTCATATCAGCTTATTACTGAAAAATTAAACTGACTCAAATTGATGCTCATCTCTGTCGACATAGCTTGTTGCTGCCGTCAGGGCTTCATATCTGAATCGATAAGTGTTGGATTCAGGTACTAGGTCAATCACGTGGAACTTCTCTAGTTGTTGACGAGTATTCTCATTAGGACACAGCAGATACACCTCACACTGCGCATCCAATGCATCTTTAATCGCATTCTCTAGCGCTAGGCCAACAGTGACATCAATCATAGGTACATCTGTCAGGTCTAGAATCATCGCTTCATAGTCAGAGATACTTGAGTGCTGACGTGAAATCGCCTTTGAAACGCTGAATATCATCGGCCCTGATAGGTAGAAGAATAGCACCTTACCATTGGCACTATCGAGTAACTGACGTTCGCTATCAGTCAATGGGATATCGTCTTCATCATCACCATCACTGATCGCCTTAACTTGTCTGGCTTGCTCTCGGCTTAATCTTTCAATAATCAGAATATTCGAGATAAACACACCCAGTCCAACGGCAATAATCAAGTCAACAAACACAGTCAATAGCATCACGCCGTACATCACGCCCATGCCGGCATAGCTAACCTTGTGCGCGCGCTGGATAAAGCTCCAATCTAGGATATTGAAACCAACATACATCGCGATACCAGCCAGCACTGCCATAGGAATCGGTTCTGTTAAACCACCTGCAACCAATACCACGAGCGCAAGTACTAAAGCTCGAATAACACCTGAAAGCGGAGAACGCGCTCCCACCTGAATATTGGTTACAGTCCCCATAGTGGCACCCGCGCCAGGTAGTGCACCAAACAGGCCAGAGATCATATTGGCAATGCCTTGGCCACGAAGCTCTTTGTCTGAGTCATGCTCTTTACGAGTCAATGAATCTCCGATAACCGCGGTCAAAAGCGTATCAATACAACCTAATGTACCAAGCACCAAGGCATCGATAACCATAGTAGTAAACTGTTCAGCGCTGATCGTAGGGATAACGAGGGAAGGTAAACCAGCTGGGATTTCACCAATACGGCGAATAGAGTCGGTATCAAAAATAATGACGGACAAGAGCGTTACAGCCACTAACGCGACCAGTTGAGCAGGCACATACTTACGATACTTAGCGGGGAAGCCAAAAAGAATACCGAGTGTCAGAGCACCTAGAAATAGCTCACTCACTTTTAAGTTTGCTAGCGTATCAGGTAAAGCAGAGAGCGTGCCCATTACACCACCGGATGGAGCGGCATGCCCTAACAATGGAGACAGCTGCAAGATAATCAGAATAACGCCAATGCCCGACATGAATCCGGAGATCACGCTATATGGCATCAAAGTGACGTATTTTCCTAGCTTTAACGTACCAAGTAATATCTGGAATGCACCGGCCATCATCACGACAGTAAAGGTCATTGCCATACCCGTTTCAGGATATTTAGCAACCATACTCGTCATTACGGCAGTCATGATCACCGTCATCGGGCCGGTAGGTTCAGAAATCAAACTACTCGAACCGCCAAACAATGCTGCAAATAGGCCAACCATAATGGCGCCCCACAAGCCAGCTTCAGCTCCCGCGCCAGAAGCAACACCAAATGCCAATGCTAAAGGTAACGAGATGATGGCTGTAGTTACACCGCCAAACATATCCCCTTTGAGATTGATATCCGTAAAACGACTTCCAAACAAAACACACCTTCCTGATGATGAAATGACAAACCTTATCACTTTAGCAAATGTATCAAGTGTTCAGAAAGTGTTAATTCAATCACATTATTCATGTCTTATAACCGGATTATTGATAGTGGGCTAAGTTTATGATTTTCCGTACTAGAACACGTCAGATGAGTACATTTTGACGCAGTTTTTACGAGATTGAATTTGTAACATTGTGTATAGTTAAGCATCTTAATTGAGGGATGTAAGAAGCAAGATGCCAGAAATAAAACAGCTTTTTGAGAACAATTCCAAATGGTCTGAAGAAATTCGCTCTGAAAGACCTGAGTATTTTACAACGCTTGAAGAGGGTCAAAGCCCTGGTTTTCTATGGATAGGTTGTTCAGATAGCCGAGTTCCAGCCGAGCGCCTGACTGGCTTATATTCTGGAGAACTGTTTGTTCACCGAAACGTGGCCAACCAAGTGGTTCATACAGACCTAAACTGTCTATCTGTTGTTCAGTACGCAGTAGATGTGCTTAAAGTGAAACACATTATTGTCTGTGGTCACTACGGTTGTGGCGGTGTTAACGCGGCGATTGATAACCCTAAACTTGGTCTTATCAACAACTGGTTACTGCACATCCGTGACAATTACCTAAAATACCGCAAGCAAATCGAGGGGCTTCCTCGTGAGCAATGGGGTGACAAGTTATGCGAAATTAACGTCGCAGAACAGGTTTATAACCTAGGTAACTCAACCATTATGCAAAATGCGTGGGAGCGTGGCCAAGACGTTGAAATCCATGGTGTGGTTTATGGTATTGGCGATGGCAAGCTACAGGACCTTGGCGTACGTTGCTCAAGTAACGATACTTTAGAGAACAGTCACTTAGATGCATTAAACAAGATCTTAACGACGCCTCTTCTTAGTCAACAAAGCTAACCCATTCCGTCATATATACAAAAAGCCCGCATCAAGCGGGCTTTTTAATGACTTCTAAACCACAAGCGTAATGATTACTCTTGAGGTACTACCTTACCGATGTACGGTAGGTGACGATATTTTTGTGCGTAGTCGATACCAACACCAACAACAAACTCGTCTGGGATCTCAAAACCAATCCATTTTGTATCGACAGTCACTTCACGGCGAGAAGGCTTGTCTAATAGCGTACAAATTTCGATAGACTTAGGACCACGTAGGCTCAGAATCTCTTTTACTTTAGTCAGCGTGTTACCTGTATCGATAATATCCTCTACAAGTAGAACGTCTTTACCTTGGATATCATCATCAAGATCTTTCAAAATACGAACATCACGTGAGCTTTCCATGCCGTTGCCGTAGCTAGACGCAGTCATGAAATCAACTTGGTGAGTTAAATCGATAGCACGAGCAAGATCTGCCATAAAGACAAAAGATCCACGCAATAAGCCAACTAAAACTAGATCTTCACTACCATTGTAGTGTTCCGTGATCTGTTTGCCTAGTTCGTTCACTCGATCCTGAACTTCTTGCTCAGAGATCATGACTTCAACTGTATGCTTCATACTGCTCTCATTCTATTTGGTGATTGCGACGAATGTTGACAGTTTCGTCAGTTGTGTCGCTCAATTTTGTGCGTAAGTCTAGCACTGCTCAAATACCCACACCACCTTATGGTTCGAATTTACTGTCAGATTCTCAACGAAATGTGCGCTGGTGCCTTATCCAATACTCGTCTCCTTTTACATCAATGCTGATCACGCTTTATGTATCAAGTTTGATGTAACTGTCTATAAAACAAGCTGAAAGGATTGACCATTCGCATATGCACCATTACACTCATCTTGGCTTAAATAATAATAAAATCATTAATATAAAAATTTCGTTGGCAAGGAAAATAAGATGGACTCAATATCTAAGAGACCTAGAACTAGGCTTTCACCTTTAAAAAGAAAACTTCAATTGATGGAAATCGCTCTTGAGGTATTCTCTCGCCGCGGTATCGGTCGTGGTGGACACGCTGATATTGCAGACATCGCTCAGGTGTCTGTCGCAACTGTATTTAACTACTTCCCTACCCGTGAAGATCTGGTTGATGAAGTACTAAATCACGTTGTACGCCAATTCTCTAACTTCCTTTCAGACAATATCGATCTGGATATTCACGCAAAACAAAACCTACATAATATTGCGACTGAAATGGTGACGTTAGTGGCTCAAGATAGCCATTGGTTAAATGTGTGGTTCGAATGGAGCGCTTCGACTCGTGATGAAGTATGGCCGCTATTCGTAACAACGAACCGCACTAACCAAATGTTAGTACAAAACATGTTTAGCAAAGCGATTGAACGTGGCGAAGTTTGTGACTATCACGATCCTAAACATCTAGCCAATCTATTCCACGGCATTTGCTACTCGCTATTCATCCAAGCAAAACGTGTAGAAACGCCAGAAGAGCTTTCAAGCTTAACGGATAGCTACTTGAACATGCTGTGCATTTATAAGTAGATTCGAGATTCGAGATT